>JAWVWU010000365.1:0-3261 GCA_033723595.1 Marinobacter sp.
GCCTGGTTCTGGGCACGGACCTCACGGTTCGCCTGCGCCTGACTCCGCTGCTGGATCTGACTGAGGGTCGGAATCCGAAGCACTTCACCACGCTTAAGGCGATTGATGTTGCCATCAATGAACGCGTCCGGATTCAGATCCTGAATCGCCAGCATGGTCTGTTGTTGCGTTACCTGGTCATTCGGCCGCACTTGTGAGGCGATACCCCACAGTGTGTCGGACACGCCCGTCGGCCCGAACGTCCCGCCGGATACCGACCCGGCTGATGACGTGGCGGACGTACGCTGTGGCGATGTCCGGCCACGGTTTTGTGTCGCGGGACTGACGCTGGCAGCAGCCGGTGCCTGAACCTGATCCTTGAGGCCGGACTTCTCCGCGTAAACCGGCGGATCCACGAGCACCGAATACTCCCGCATCAGCCGCCCGCTGGGCCAGGTCACTTCAATCAGGAAGTCCAGATACGGCTCGCGCACGGGTTCGCGACTGGTGACATCAATCACCAGTTGCCCGTTCGGCGCCGTTGTCACATTGAATTTGAGATTGGAAAGGAAAAAGTTCCGGGACAGCCCCAGCCTCTTGTAACTCTGCTCGGACGCGAGTTCTACAATGATATTGTCCGGGCTGACCCCTTCGGTTTTAAGCAGTGCTATCTCTGCATTCAATGGCTCGTTCAGATAGGACTGAAGTTCAACTTCGCCCAACCCCAATGCCTGTACCACACTGGAGCCAAGTCCTCCCGCCACAGCCAGAGCAACCGCAAGCTTGCGTACCTTCATGCTTTTTCCTTTCCAGTCTCCGTTATTCGTTACTGCTTTTTCAAACAGAATCGGACGAGGTTGGATGACTTCCGCCTTGTTTCGTCATGTACGTCTTTATCGTTTTGGGTACTGCCCGGAATCTCAGGTTAACGGGTTCATCCACGGATGAACGCTTTCCGGAGTATCCGAAATTACATTTGGGCAAGTATTGTTGATAAGTTCAGTTTTATCAATCAATCAGCCACATTCGTTGTACCGTTTCTTTACAAAGTAGGCGGAACTTGCTGTTGCCGCGCAGAGTGCGTCGTTACTGGGCTTCACAAGAGTCTAGGAGACCATATGGCTTTCAGCCAGCCCAAAACCGGCGTTCGAGGTAACGATTCGGCACCAAAAATAACAGGGGCGGAGGCTGTTTTCAGCCTCCGCCCCTGTTCCGATCACAAAAACCGGACGCAGTTGGCATTACGACCTCCGGAGCGGCGCGCCTCACCGGCAGTGTCTGCCGGTCAGCGCTCCTGCAGAATCCGCAACATCCTTCGCAGGGGCTCCGCCGCGCCCCAGAGCAACTGGTCACCGACGGTGAAGGCCGAGATGTATTCCGGCCCCATGGCGAGCTTGCGAATCCGGCCAATCGGCACGCTCAGGGTTCCGGTCACCTTCGCCGGCGTGAGCTCGGCAATCGTGGCAGAGCGCTCGTTCGGCACGACCTTGACCCAATCGTTGCCAGCCGCCAGGATCGACTCGATCTCGCTGACCGGAAGATCCTTGCGCAACTTGATAGTCAACGCCTGACTGTGACTGCGCATCGCGCCGATTCGCACACAGATGCCATCGATTGGAATCGGCTGATCCGAGCGACCGAGAATCTTGTTGGTCTCACTCTGGGCCTTCCACTCTTCCTTGCTCTGACCGTTATCAAGCTGCTTGTCGATAAACGGAATCAGGCTGCCCGCGAGCGGCACCTCGAAGTGTTTGGTGGGAAAGCTGTCAGCGCGCATGGTTTCAGTGACCTGACGATCGATTTGCAGAATGGCCGACGACGGATCAGCCAACAGGTCAGACACACTGTTGTTGAGCGTCCCCATCTGATCGAGCAGTTCGCGCATGTTCTGGGCGCCGGAACCGGACGCCGCCTGATAAGTCATGGGCGAGACCCATTCAATCAGGTCCTTTTCCAGCAGACCGCCCAGGGCAAGCATCATCAGGCTGACAGTGCAGTTACCGCCAATGTAATCCTTGACGCCGCGCGCGAGCGCGTCATCGATTACCTTGCGGTTGACGGGATCAAGCACGATGACCGAGTGATCGGCCATTCGCAGGGTCGACGCGGCATCAATCCAGTAGCCTTCCCAGCCGGCCTCGCGCAGCTTGGGAAACACCTCGCTGGTGTAATCGCCACCCTGACAGGTGACAATAACGTCCATCGCTTTGAGCGCATCCAGGTCGAAAGCGTCCTTGAGCGACGGCACGTCCGCCTTGCCCACGTCCGGTGCCGGCTGACCGGCCTGTGAGGTGGAAAAGAACACCGGGTTGATGTCTGCGAAATCGTTTTCTTCGCGCATGCGTTGCATGAGGACAGAGCCCACCATGCCGCGCCATCCAATTAGTCCAACTCGCTTCATGTGCGACCTTTGAACCTCATTTTATGACTGTCCTGGACCGTTATCGCTGATTCAGCACAGTATGAATATCCCCGCGGAGACGGCATCGTGTCTCCGTCGGGTCTCGTTATCAGTGCCAGAAAGGCACCTTATAGCGCCGCCAGCACGGCTTCACCCATTTCCTCGGTACTGACCCTGCGACCGTCATCCGACATGATATCGGCGGTGCGAAGACCGCTATCCAGTACCTGGCTGACCGCCGCCTCAATCGCGCTGGCCGCCTCTTCCGCTTTCAGGCTGTAGCGCAGCATCATGGCCGCCGACAGAATCGTGGCCAACGGATTGGCAACGCCCTGCCCGGCAATGTCTGGCGCCGAGCCATGGCAGGGCTCGTACATACCCTGTCCAGCTTCGTTCAGCGAGGCCGACGGCAGCATGCCAATCGAACCCGTCAGCATGGCGGCTTCGTCCGAAAGAATATCACCAAACATGTTGCCGGTCACAATCACGTCGAACTGCTTGGGCGCCCGAACCAGCTGCATGGCCGCGTTATCCACGTACATATGACTCAGCTCCACGTCCGGATAGTCGCGGGCCATGTCATTCATGATGTCACGCCACAGCACCGTCACTTCCAGCACGTTGGCCTTGTCAACGGAGCACAAACGGCCATTACGCGCTCGGGCAGCCTCGAACGCCACCTTGCCGATACGACGGATTTCGGACTCGCTGTAAACGTAGGTGTTGTAGCCCTGGCGCTCGCCGTTGTCGAGCGTCCGCACACCCCGCGGCTCTCCGAAATAGATGCCGCCGGTCAGCTCACGCACGATCAGAATGTCCAGGCCCGAGACCACCTCCGGTTTGAGCGAGGAGGCCGAAGCCAGTTGCGGGTATAAAATAGC
>JAWVWU010000366.1:0-3257 GCA_033723595.1 Marinobacter sp.
ATCGCGCTGGAACGCATGGGGGCGCATCACCGGGTGCCGATGGTTGCCAACACCAGTCCCGGCGACCCCCAGTGGGAGCAGAGCCTGAACCAGATTCAGCACCTGGTGGGTGGCCACGCACAGGCGTTGACGCTGCTCAACCAGAAAGTCCAGGCACAGGCCCAGATGCTCGCCTTTATCGATTGCTTTCACCTGATGGCGATGCTGTTTTTCGTGATGATTCCGCTGGTGTGGCTGCTCAAACCGGGTCAGGCCGACGGCGATGCGCCGCCGGCTCATTAGCCAGGCCTAGCGCGCCGACAGCGTGGTCTTGATACCGGTCGGCTGCTCGAGTTTGACCTGATGCTGGGCCGCGGCCGGCGGACTGACGAAGGCATCTCGCCCGTCAACAAACAACTGCTCACGAACCAGCACCCGATACGCCTTGTTTAACGTGCGGGCCCGTTCGACGGACGGCTGCAGAGCCACCGCGATGTCCGCTGAGAGGGCGTCAAACGCCTGCGGTCGGGTCGATCCGTCGGCCGTGAAAAAACGATCATGCAACTCCTGATTGCTGCGGAACGCGTTACCCCAGGGGTTGTGCCGGAGGTAGAAAGCGTACTCGCCCTCCCCGTCCGCGCGGGAGGGGTCGGCCAGCCCTGACAGGGTTTTCTGTTGCCAGTGATACCAGCCATGCTGGAAGCCCGTATCCGGGACTTTTCGCGCAAAGGCAAAGGTGCCGTCGGTGGTGACACCGACGCCGCTGTGGCAGCCGTTGCAGGTGAGCAACTCTTCGTAATTCTGGGGCCTGAGAGAACCGTTATCGGCTTCGATAAAGCCCTGGTAACGCCAACCGAGGTTGGTCGATATCCCGGTTTCGATATTACCCGGCACATGTTTGAGGCGATCAGGGTAGTCGTGGCGTTCCTTGACGTCCCGCTCGGCGTTGGTTTGCAGGTTGTAATAGGTTTTCCAGGCGGTTTTGACGGCATACCGCAATTCTTTCATGCGCGGGGCCATGCCCACCGTGCTGTCCGGATTCACCTGCAGATAGCGTACGCTGTGCAGGAACTCTGTGCCCAGCGGAAACAGGCCGGCCGCCATGGGTGCCTGCTGCTTGTCGAGCTTGCCAGCCAGACCGGCCCACTGCATCGTCCGACCGTCGAGCGGCGCCCAGTTGTACATGACCCGATTGGCCATTCCAAGCGTGCCATTACCATCAAGATCCACGCCGAGGGCGCGCTCGTCCACTGGCGCCAGAGCGGCGTCCGAGCGTTTGATCAACGCCTGAACAATCGCCAGGTTGGCGCGATAGAC
This sequence comes from Marinobacter sp., assembly GCA_033723595.1. GTDB lineage: Bacteria > Pseudomonadota > Gammaproteobacteria > Pseudomonadales > Oleiphilaceae > Marinobacter. The sequence continues at coordinate 1,297 of JAWVWU010000366.1, forward strand.
CGCCGTATCAAACTGACCGGCCAGATTCTGACGGTAAATGTCGGGCAGTCTTATCAGCACATCATCAGTGGACCCGTTTGTCGGCATGAAGGCGCCGGGCACCGGAAAGTAGGCAAACGACCGCCAGCCGCTGAACCCACCGTCGGGGGTGCGGTCAAAACCGGCGTCGTCGAACTGATAGAAGGCGTCCGGCACGTAGCCGTCCCACTGCCCATTCTGGTTGGCATCCCAGCGATCGGGCACTGATTGGAGCTCGGCGGCCAGCGTCAGCTGGTTGTCCGGGCCCTGGTAGTTGGACTGTCCGACATAGGCATCAATGGTCTGGTCGCTGATCGCCGCCACGCTCTCGCTGTGATCGACAAACAGATTGTCCCAGTTGTTGGTCAGGGCATCCTCGGGAAAGGCCAGTATCAGCTGGTTTTCCGCGTCGTTCAGATAGTTGGGTTCCTGGCTGTCCGTATGACAGACATAACAGGGATTGCTGGTGCCGCGCTCATCGTCGGGTCGGGTGTAGCACTGCGCCGGAATGTAGGCTGCCTTGTTTTGCGCCACGGTCAGCTCGTGACCCGGTTTCAGTGCCGTATCGTCAGCCGCGGATTCATCCGGGACCTGACCGGAATCAGCACCGCAGCCGGCAAGCATGGCGGCCACCATCAGCCAAAACAGATTGTTCATGGAAAACTCACTCTCAGGGGACTGTCGTCTGTGGCCCTAACCGGAAAAAGGGGCGCCTCGGCGCCCCCTGTCGGGTCAGAAGATTTCCGGCGCCGGCTCAGTCGAGGACCGGGAACGGACCGAAGTAGCCGACGTAGGCGTGAGACTCGCCGTTACCGGTATTCCGGCTCTGAACCGTCGTCGACGACTTATCGTCTTCGCCGTACGGGTGCTGGATCACGCCGGTGAGGTAACCGAAGCCCTTGATGTTCGGGTACCAGTCAACCGAGGTGTTCTCAGAGCCGTAAGGCGAGGTCTGGATACGCGTCAGGCTCTTGTCCGACACGTTATAGGCCCAGATGGCGTCGTTCTGGTGGCCGTCGCCAGTATCTTCCCCGATGATCAAGGTGTCGTAGCCCGGCAGATAAGTAATGTTGTCCGGGTTGGCGATGCCATTGATATCGCAATCGTTATCCGCCGCGTAGGCTTCGTTGCCTGCACTCTGGCCGACAGTGCCTGCAATCAGGCTGCTGACCGATTGCGCCACATAGTCCGAACCAATGTTCGCATCGGTGCCCAGGTTGTACTGGTAGACGCCGCCGCAGGCATTCGCCTCAACCCGGATGTCGTTGGAACCACCGATGTCATAGGCGGTGTTGGCAACACCCCCCTTCATGTTGTCTTCCATGCCCCGCTCGATTTCCGAGATGGCCACGTACAACTTCTTGTGCTCCGGATCAAAGGTGGCCCCCTCTTCCTTGCGGAATTCCGTGGTGGCGCCCATATAGGCAGCATAGCGACGGGTCTCGAGGCGCGAGGCGGCCTGTTCCATACCCGGCTTGAGCTTCAGGCACTCCTGTCCGGCACCGTTGGCATTGATCGACGTGTAACCGTCAGCACAGGTACCGCCAGTCGGATCGACGGTATCGAACAGATCGGCAAACGTCAGCTTGCCCGCGCCTTCCAGGTCCGCCTTGATTTCGGCGTCGGTGGCATGACCCAGGCTGATCCAGTCGATGTCAGCCTCGCCGTAGTTGTCAGCCGATGTCTGATTCCACTTGAGCGCGTAAAGCGTACCGGCAGACAGGTCGCCTGCGGTGTCGGCGACAAACATGAAATAGCCGACGTTGGTGCCGTCATCGGACATGTAAGCGGTCCGCTGGTCTGGCATGACGGTGCCCAGCTCGGACGCCATCCGACCCATGGCGTAATGCTTTTCCATGGTGGTGGTGGGCTTGGCAGCGCTGGCATCGACTGCAATCTCGATGTTCCAGCCGTAGTCGTAAGGATTGACCTGGGAGGCGTCG
>JAWVWU010000367.1:0-3246 GCA_033723595.1 Marinobacter sp.
AATCGTCGCGGTCGCAAGCGGGTGAATCGGCATTTAATCGCCGGCCGGTTTCTCTTACAATCCCACAACGCCCAGCGAGCCGGGACGGGGGCAAGGCCGCCATCCGCCCGCGCCCGGTGAACATCGAGTTTGCTTGTCGCCCATCACAACCGGATAACCCCATGCCAGCAGCGCCCAGCGATTTGTCCAGCCATACGCCCATGATGCAGCAATACCTGAAGATCAAGGGACAGCATCCTGACGAGCTGGTGTTCTATCGCATGGGTGATTTTTACGAGCTGTTCTACGACGACGCCAAACATGCGGCGGAACTCATGGACATCACCCTGACCGCACGGGGCCAGTCGGGCGGGCAGCCGATTCCCATGGCCGGCATTCCCTACCATTCGGCGGAAAACTACATTGCCCGGCTGGTACGGGCGGGCCAGTCGATTGCCATTTGCGAGCAGATCGGTGATCCGGCTACCAGCAAGGGTCCGGTGGACCGGCAGGTGGTCCGTATCGTCACGCCCGGCACGCTCAGTGACGATGCGTTTCTGGAAGACCGTCGCGACAATTTGCTGGCCGCCATTTTCAGCCACAGGGAACGGTTCGGGTTCGCCTGCCTGGACATTTCCAGTGGCCGGTTCACCGTCGCCGAACTCGACAGCCTGGAGGCGCTCCAGGGCGAGCTGCAACGACTCAGACCGGCGGAAATTCTGATCAGCGAGGACTTTCCGTACGACGACATCCTGCAGGGGTTTACCGGCGTCAGGCGTCAGGGCCCCTGGCTGTTCGAAGCGGATACCGCGCGCCGGGTGCTTACCCAGCAGTTTCAGGTGCGCGACCTGACCGGATTCGGCTGTGATGACCTGACCCTCGCCATTCCCGCCGCCGGCTGCCTGCTGCAATACGCCCGTGACACGCAGCGTACCGCCCTGCCCCACGTTCGCAAATTGAGTCGCGAGCGTCGCGAGGAAGCGGTGATTCTGGATGCCACCAGCCGCCGCAATCTGGAAATCGACACCAACCTGATGGGCGGCACGCAGCATACCCTGGCCTGGGTCATGGACCGGACTGCCACCGCCATGGGTGGACGCCAGCTTCGACGCTGGCTGAACCGGCCCCTGCGCGATGTGGACGAGGTCACCCGCCGCCAGCACGCGGTTTCTGCTCTGCTGGACCGATTTCACTACGAGCCGGTGCACGAGCAGCTCAAGTCCGTCGGCGACATCGAGCGCATTCTGGCCCGGGTTGGCCTGCGTTCCGCACGTCCCCGCGACATGGCCCGTCTGCGGGACGCGTTCCTGTGTCTGCCGGCGTTGCAGGAAGCACTGGTGCCGGTGAACTCCCATCACATCGTCAAACTGGCGACCCAGATCGGCCAGTATCCGGAGCTGGCGGACCTGCTCGAGCGGGCAATCATCGACAACCCGCCGGTCGTTATCCGGGAAGGGGGCGTCATTCGGGAGGGATTCGATGCAGATCTGGACGAGCTTCGCAATATCAGCGAAAACGCCGGGCAGTTCCTGCTTGATGTGGAAACCCGGGAGCGCGAACGAACCGGCATTTCGACTCTAAAAGTCGGTTATAACCGGGTTCACGGCTACTACATTGAAATCAGCCGGGCCCAGGCCGAGCATGCCCCGGTCGATTACATTCGCCGGCAGACCCTGAAAAATGCCGAGCGTTTTATCACCCCCGAGCTGAAGAGCTTTGAAGACAAGGCCCTGAGCGCCCGCAGCCGCGCCCTGGCCCGGGAAAAAGCGCTCTACGATGACCTGCTGGAACGCCTGGCGGAGCAGTTGGCAGCGCTTCAGGATACGGCACAGGCGCTGGCGGAGCTGGATGTGCTGGCCAACTTCGCCGAACGGGCCACTGCCCTGCGTTTCTGTGCACCGGAATTTTCCGACACCCCCGGCTTCGACATCGAAGAAGGTCGACACCCGGTCGTTGAGCAACTGCTCGACGATCCGTACGTTCCCAACGACCTGCTGATCGACGAACGCCGCCGGATGCTGGTCATCACCGGGCCCAACATGGGCGGTAAGTCAACCTACATGCGCCAGGCCGCGCTGATTGCCCTGCTCGCCTATACCGGCAGTTTTGTCCCGGCAAACCGTGCGAAACTGGGACCGGTCGACCGGATCTTCACCCGCATGGGCTCATCGGATGACATTGCCGGCGGACGATCCACGTTCATGGTCGAGATGACCGAGACCGCCAACATTCTCCATAATGCCACCGAATTCAGCCTGGTGCTGATGGACGAGGTCGGACGCGGTACCAGTACCTTTGACGGCCTGTCGCTGGCATGGGCAACGGCGGAGCACCTGGCCCGGGAAATTGGCTGCTATACGCTGTTCGCCACCCATTATTTCGAACTGACGCAGCTCGCCGATCAGCTCGAGCATGCGGTCAATGTGCATTTGACCGCCACCGAGCACGATGACAGCATCGTGTTTCTGCACAATGTTCACGACGGGCCCGCCAGTCAGAGTTACGGTCTCCAGGTCGCCAAGCTGGCCGGTGTCCCGGCCGGGGTCATCAGCAATGCCCGCGAGCAACTTCGCCAGCTCGAGGGCAGTGCGACATCGCCCACGGTTGCCGCTCAGCCGGCACCGGCTACCCCGGTCTGGCAGGGGGACATGTTTGCAACCGGCCCCAGTGAAGTCGAGCAGGCCCTGGCGGAGCTCGACCTCGACAACCTGACGCCGAAGCAGGCGCTGGACCAGCTCTATCATCTGAAGGCACAGGCGTCCCGGCGCTGATCGCTGCGTAGCAACCAGCGAACGCGCGTTCAGGCGTCGCTGGTGCTTGCGACAAGGAGGTCGGCTCCCTACAATATCGCCCACTTATTGAAAACACTCCGCCGGCACGGTCGCGGTATCGAGCACCGTCAGGCCGGGCGGAGAGACGGACTACAACTTCAGGAATCTGATCATGACATTTGTCGTTACTGATAACTGCATCAAGTGCAAATACACGGACTGTGTGGAAGTGTGCCCGGTAGACTGTTTCTATGAGGGGCCGAACTTTCTGGTTATCGACCCGGACGAATGCATTGACTGCGCCCTGTGTGAACCGGAGTGCCCGGCCGAAGCCATATTCTCCGAGGATGAGCTACCCGCGGATCAGGTCCAGTTTATCGAGCTGAACGCCGAACTGGCCGGCAAATGGCCCAACATCACCGAACAGAAAGACCCGCCGGCCGACGCTGCGGAGTGGGACGGCAAGCCCAACAAGCTGCAGTACCTCGAACGCTGA
>JAWVWU010000368.1:0-3242 GCA_033723595.1 Marinobacter sp.
CGTTCAGCATGTCGCGCAGGCGACCCAGGGCATGGCTGACGGCGGAGGGTGACAGACCCAGTTCATTGGCGGCTTTGGAAATGGACCGCTGCTCCATAATGCTCGTGAAAATGACCAGCAGATTCAGATCAAAATCTCTCAGATTCACCATGGTGAGTACGTCTCAGGGCTCTCGGGACCGGTTTATTGTTGTCCGCGGTGAGGCCGGCTCGCTGTCACAGGGTGCGGCGGAGCTGCCTACGAAACGGATATAACTCCAGTCTCGCAGACAGACCGCCTTTGCGCCAGATATGCACCAGACTTGTGCAATCGTGGCGGCAAGGGAGGGGTTACATCAGGGCACGAGCGCGAAGGCACCAGCCATCGGCTGAGTCCGCTTCAGCCGAAGTGCTCCGGCAGCCAGAGGGTGATGGCCGGTACGTAGGCGACCAGCGCGACCACCAGAATCAGCACCACCATGAACGGCCAGATATGGCGCGCCACGGTCTCGACCCGCAGGCCACTGATGCTGGACGCCACAAAAATGGAGTAGCCCACGGGGGGTGTCACCATGCCCACCGCAAAGTTGATCACCACCATGGCCCCAAGCTGGATCGGGTCCAGATTGATCTGCTGCCCCAGGCCGATCAGCACGCCGCTCAGGATGACCATGGCCGACACGTTATCCATCACGGCGCCCAGCAACAGCAGCATCACGTTGACGATCAGCAGCAGGATGAACGGGTTATCGGTCACCCGCATCAGCGCCTCGGTCAGGTGGGCGGGAATCTGCTCACTGGCCATGACCCAGGCGAAGCCGTAGGCCACTGCAATGATGAACATGATCACGCCGGTGGTCCGCATCGAGCGCACCAGGATCTCGGGGATCAGCTGCCATTTAAGATCGCGGTAGAGGAACAGCCCGACGATGGCGCTGTAGAGAGTGCCGACCATCGCCGCTTCGGTGGGCGTGAACATGCCGCTGTAGATCCCACCCAGAATCACCACCGGCGCCAGCAGGGCCCAGATGCCGTCCTTGAGTGCAAACAGAATCTGCCGGCCGGTAGCACGATTCTCCCGGGCAACGCCGTAGTAGCGGGCGTAGATCACACTCACCACGCAAAATCCCGCGGCCGCAATCAGGCCCGGCACAATGCCGGCGAGGAACAGCTTGGCGATGGATTCCTCGGCCAGCACCCCCCAGATCACCATCGGAATCGACGGCGGGATCATCTGGCCCAGGGGGCCAACGGCAGTGGCCAGGGCCGCGGCATAGCCTCGCTTATAGCCACGGTTTTCCAGCTCATCAATCATGATCGAACCGACGGCGGCTGTCGTGGCCGGAGCCGAGCCGGAGATGGCGCCGAAGAAGGTCCCCGCCGCCACCGTCGACATCGACAGGCCGCCGGTGAGGTGCCCGAAAAACGTCTCGGCCACCCGCACCAGGCGCCGGGACAGCCCGCCAGCGCTCATGATCTCGCCGGCCAGGATAAACCCGGGAATGGCCAGCAGACTGGTCACGTTGCTGCCGGCGATCAATTGCTGCGGCAGGATCATCGGATTGACGTCGGCCATCCAGATGCCGACCGCTGCCAGGATGCCGATGGTGAACGCGATGGGCACACCCAGCATCAGCATCAACGCCAGGCCCACCATCATGACCGTACCGATGTCACTCATGGGCGTGCTCTCCCAGGGAACGAAGCGGCGTCGGCCGCAGCAACAGCACCAGCGCGTGGTAGCTGATCAGCGCCCCGCAGACGGGGATGGCCGCATTCTCGACCCAGGCAGGGTAGCGCACGGCCGGCGAGACCTGGCCGGCGGTGAACGCCGCAAAATCCCACCCCGTCCAGACCATCAACAGCCCGAAGCCGAAGATCACCAGCACAACACTGCGTTCAATCAACTCCGTGACCAGCGACGGCAAGGCGTCGATCAGCAGGGTCACGCGAACGTGCGCGTGATCCCGCACCAGCGCGCTGGCAAACAGGAAGATTGTCCAGGTGAAGCCCAGCGAGGCGATCTCGTTGCTCCAGACCAGGGAGTCATCAAGCACATAACGATAGAACACGCCGAGCAACAGACTGACGATCATGATCAGGGCGACAACCGCCCCGGCCACCTGCGACCCGAACGCCAACCCACGCCCCACTTTATCCAGGTAGTGATACATCTGAATGGTTCCTAGTGCAGAAGTCACAGTGTAGCCGGGTAGCCCCGGCCCACTCTTGGTTACTCAGAGACCTGCTTGAGCGCGGCATCGACGATGTCCGCACCGATTTTGTCGCGGTACTCGTCATAGACCTTGGCCACCTTGCTGCGGAAGGCGTCCACGCTATCGACTTCATTCACTGTCATGCCGGCGGCGCGAATCTGCTCCAGCACGTTGTCGTTATTGGCCTCAACCGTTTCCCGCTGGCGCTGGATCGCCCGCTGGGCGGCCTTGCGGACCAGCGCCTGGTTATCAGCGGAAAGCTTGTCGAAGGTCTGCTTGGACATCAGCAGCGCCAGCGCGTTGTAGGTGTGGCTGGTCAGGGACAGAAACTTGGTCACTTCCGGATACTTGTTGGCGTAGATCACCGGCAGCGGGATTTCCAGGCCATCGACAGTGCCCTGCTGCACGGCGGTGAACACATCGCTCCAGGCCATGGGGACCGGGTTGGCGCCAATGGCGCGGAAGCTGGCGATGAACAGGTCACTGGGCTGGACTCGCAGTTTGACGCCGTTGAAGTCCGCTGGCGTGTGGATCGGGCGCTTGTTGTTGATGGTGTGGCGGAACCCCGCTTCCGGGAACCCCAGGCCGACAATGCCCTTGGCATCGAGCTTGGCCAGCAGGGTCTTGCCAACGTCACCGTCCAGCACCTTGTGCGCCTGCTGGTTGTTGGCGTACAGGAACGGCAGGTCGTTGAGCTGGAAGGCCGGCTCCAGCGTGCCCACCTGGGTACCGGTTATGACACCAGCGCCCATGGTGCCGAACTGCATGGCCTGCAGCATGGCGGTGTCATTGCCGAGCTGGTGATTGGGGAAAAACTGGACGTCAAACTCGCCGGGCGCGGCGGATTCCAGCTCCTCGGCAAAGTAGTGGGCGGCAATGGCGTAGGGGTCAACCTTGCTGTCCGCCGTTGTCCAGCCCAGTTTGATGGTGACCTGGGCGTGACTGATGCCGGCGGCACCCAGCAGCATCGACGCGGCCAGGCCAATGAATGCAGATTTCAGACCGTGGTGTTTGATTGTTTTCATTGTTTTTCTCCGATAAAAATCAG
>JAWVWU010000369.1:0-3238 GCA_033723595.1 Marinobacter sp.
GATCGGGGGGATCTATCCCGCCCACAAGGAGGACCGGATACTGGTGACGCTGGCGGACCTGCCGCCCACTCTGGAACCGGCTCTGCTGGCCGTCGAGGATCGCAATTTCTATGACCACATCGGTATTGCCCCGCTGTCAATCGCTCGGGCATTCTGGGTCAACCTTCAGGCGGGACACATTGTGCAGGGGGGCAGCACCCTGACCCAGCAGTTGGTCAAGAATCTGTTCCTCAGTCGGGATCAGACGCTGATCCGCAAGGGCAACGAGGCGATCATGTCGCTGCTGCTGGAGCTGCACTATGACAAAAAAGACATTCTGGAAACCTATCTGAACGAGGTCTATCTGGGCCAGGCCGGCCGGCGCAGCATTCACGGATTCGGCCTGGGTAGCCAGTTCTACTTCGGCGAGGCGCTCAAGGACCTGAAGTTGCATCAGGTGGCGCTGCTGGTCGGTCTGGTCAAAGGCCCCAGCTACTATGACCCTCGCCGCCATCCGGAACGCGCCCGGGAACGGCGTAATCTGGTGATTGAAACCCTGCTGGCAAGCGGTTCGATTGATGCCAGCACAGCCCGTGCCGCAGAAGCGCGACCGCTGGGCATTGCCGACAAGCCGTCGTATTCCGAGGACCGCTATCCGGCCTTCATTGATCTGGTCCGGCGTCACCTTGCCCGGGACTATCGCCAGGAAGATCTGCAGAACCAGGGGTTGAGAATATTCACCACGCTGAACCCCACCCTCCAGTCAACCGCCGAGGAGTCTGTCCGTACCACGCTCAAGCGGCTTAATCAGGGGCAGCAAGAGTCGTCCCCGCTGGAGTCGGCGATGGTCGTGACGTCCAGGGACAATGGCGAGGTCGTGGCACTGGTTGGCGGGCGCGACCCGGACTATGCCGGCTTCAACCGGGCGGTCGATGCGCAACGGCCGATCGGCTCGCTGATCAAGCCATTTACCTACCTCACGGCGCTGGAGCAGCCTGATCGCTACACCCTGATCACGCCGCTCGAGGACCGGAAATTTGCGCTGGTGTTCGATGACGGCCGCCGCTGGGAGCCGAAGAATTACGAGGGCAACGAGCACGGTATGGTTCCATTACATACGGCGCTGGCACATTCCTATAACCTGGCCGCGGTTCGCACCGGTCTGGATATCGGCGTCGATGCCGTCACCGCGACATTACGCAAGCTGGGGGTGACCGGTCCGATTTCCGACTATCCGTCCATGTTGCTGGGCGCGGTATCCATGAGCCCGGTGACCGTGGCCGCCATGTACCAGGGGCTGGCGGCCTCCGGCTTCAATATTCCGCTGCGTACGATCCGCGAGGTAACAACGGCACAAGGTGAGGTGCTGTCTCGCTATAACCTGGCCGTTGATCAGGTCGCCGATCCGGCGGCGGTGCATCTTGTGCAGTATGCGATGCAGGAAACCATGCACGAAGGAACCGGTCGCTCGGCCTATCGATACGTGCCGTCCTCGCTGTCCCTTGCCGGTAAAACGGGTACTACCGATGACGGCCGTGACAGTTGGTTTGCCGGTTTCAGTGGTGACCTGCTGGCGGTGGCCTGGGTCGGGCATGATGACAACGCGCCCACATCGTTGACCGGTGCAACCGGCGCGCTGCCCGTCTGGGCAACGTTTATGGCACAGGTGCCGCAACATGGGTTTTCGCCGGTCGTGCCGGATGGCGTAAAGTATTACTGGGTGGATTCCGAATCCGGAGCGCTGACCGATGAACATTGCGACAATGCGCGCTTCATGCCGTTTATCGTCGGCAGTGAGCCCACTGATCGGGTTAGCTGTTCCGGCGAACTGACCCGGCGTATTCGAGGCTGGTTTGAGGGGTTATTTCAATGAAATGTCAATCGATCGCAGGCAATCTGGTGTTGCTGGGCGTGCTGGCGCTGTCTGGCTGTGCCAGCGGTCCGGGCGGCTCCATTTACGTGCCGCCGAACTCATCGCCGGACTACGGCAACGCGCCTGAACCACCCCAGGCCGAACCTCGCAGCGGGACGGTCCGTAAATCTGAGCAGCCGGCCGGCGCCGAGCAGGAAACCACGGAGCCTCGCGTGGCGCCCAGTCATCAGCAAAGTGCCGACAGCCTGTCACCGGCCGCGGCCAGCCTGCTTCACAAGGCCGACAGCTTGCTGGCGCAGGGCAATGCCCAGGGTGCCGTGAGCCAGCTTGAGCGCGCCCAACGGATCTCGCCGCGTTCGGTCGAGGTCTATTACAAACTGTCCCAGGCCTACGTGTCGCTGGGCCAGTTGAGTGTTGCCGAGCAATTTACCTTGAAAGGCCTGTCTCTGGCCGGGCAGGACACGCGCCTGCAGAGGGCAGGCTGGATGTTGCTGGCGGACATTCGGCGGGCCAATGGCAATACGGCCGGTGCTGACCGTGCAGAAGAGCGCGCTGCCGCCTTGTAGACGTGATGCTCGGGGACTGCAAAAAAGGCCGCGATTCTGCGGCCTTTTTCATGATCGCGTGACGGGTTCAGAGACCCGCATTCTTCAGGCGGTTCGCCTGCTGGCGATAAACCGTCTTGGGGCTGGTTTCGAACAGGCTTCGCAGTCCCAGCGTCTGGTTGACCTCGTCCAGATGGTTCATGAAGTAGTTGTCCCGGATCACCTGGCCAAAGTGGCTGCTGCAGCGGCCGACCAGGCCGTCATTGGCGCTGAAGCCGAAGGCCAGGCTGGTGGTGCCCAGCAGCGCGTCTGACAGGTCCAGGGCGTTGGTAAGCACGCCGGTGCCGCCCCAGGAGTAGAACCGGATGCCGTTCGCGGAGTGCGCACCGTCACCGCAAGGTGAGGACGGCATACCTGCGGGCGCGAACCGGTTGAATTCAGCACTGCCTTCGGCGGTCAGTGAGTAGAGGCTGGCGTTGAGATCCTGGGTGTAGCCTCCGCCGGAAAGCAGATCGATCAGTGAGCCCAGGGCATTGCCCAGGGTTGCGGCCAGTCCCTGCGCCGGCGAGTCATAGATCAGATCCGCCACCGGCGAGCCGGTATGAGGGGCACCCACGGTCGTGACCGATGCCACAAGGTCAGGCCGGACACGGGCAATATAGCGGGCGGTCGGGCCGCCGTGGCTGTGGCCGATCAGGTTGACTTTGCCGTACACGGCGGCAATAGCCTCAACCTGGGGCAACAGAGCTTCGCCGCGGGCGACCGTGCTATCCAGGGCGGGTACCTGAGTGGTGAACACTCTGGCGCCGTATCGCTGGAGTTCTTCGGAAATGCCGTACCA
>JAWVWU010000370.1:0-3233 GCA_033723595.1 Marinobacter sp.
CCGATGGTTCCGGCGCCGGTCGGCGTGCCCGATTGCGACTCGAAATTGACCTGTTGCCGGCTGTAGCCCGGGGTATTGGCATTGGTAATGTTGTTGCCGGTGGTATTGAGCGCCGACTGGTGTCCCAGAATCCCGCTCAAGCCAATGTTGATCAGTCCCGCCATCGTGGTTACTCCCCAGAGCCTGAGACGTTCAAACCGGAAGCCCCGGTGGCCGCTTCAAACGAAGCACCCGACATGATCCGGCGAATCTTTTCACCGTAAGCCGGATCGGTGGCGTAACCCGCCGCCTGCAACTTGTCGGCGAACTGCGCCGGATCCGATGCCGAGGCCAGGGCCTCGCGATAACGCGGGTTACTCTTCAGGAACGACAGGTAATCCCGGAAACTGGACTCGTAGTCCGCATACGAGCGGAACGCCGCCTGCTCGGTCATGGGTACCCCGTCCCGGTATTCCGTCGTCGCCACCGTGACCGCATCGCCCTGCCAGCGCTGATCGGCCTTGATGCCGAACAGGTTGTGACTGGGTGTTTCATCACCCGCTTCGATCATATGCTGACCCCAACCGGTTTCCAGCGCGGCCTGGGCGATCATCACCCGCGGATCCACATCGCTGTCCGCCGCCACGCGCCGGGCAATCGGCAGCAAGTGCTCCACAAACTGCGCCGGCGAATTGAACCGGGCCGGCGCCGGCTGGTTGTCCGTGGACGGACGATCCGTATCCGGCGTTTCAGCGATCAAATCCTTCACCCGACTCAGTTCCTGAGGCAGTTTCGGCGAGATCGCCGGCAGACTGCGGTCGTAGTCGGTGATCGAGTCAAGGTGTCCGGAACGACGCTCACCTTCCGGCGTCATGCCGGGAATCTGCCGGCTCATCTGACGAACCAGCACCTCGGAGAGCCCGAACCCCTGGTGCTCGGAAAGACTGAGACTCAGCTGACTGTCGAACATGTTCTGGTAGAACTCGGACTGGTTGCTGTGCAGGTAATTGCCCTCGGACAGCACTTTGTTCGCCGACCGCATGGACTTCAGCATTTCCGATACAAACAGGCTCTCGAACTGCTTCGCCACCTGTTTGAGTGCCGCCTTTTTGTCGGTGTGCGCCTGGCTCTTCAGGGCATTCAGGCCGCCAAATTCGGTATAAACACCTGCTTGCTGGAGTCGTGGATCCTGCATCGTCATTCCTAGATCACAATCAGCTCGGCACGAAGCGCGCCGGCCTGTTTCAGGGCTTCCAGAACCGCCATGACATCACCCGGTGCTGCCCCCACCTGATTGACCGCCTGAACGATGTCGTTGAGGGTGACTGTCGGGCCGAACTTGAACATGTGGGCCGGTTCCTGGGTGACGGCGATCTGTGAGTTCGGGGTGACCACGGTCTGGCCCTGGGACAACGGATTGGGCTGGCTGACCTGGGGGTTTTCCTGAATGGTGACGGTCAGGTTGCCGTGCGTAATGGCCGCCGGACTGACGTGCACGTTCTGGCCGACCACGATGGTGCCGGTCCGGCTGTTGATAACCACCTTGGCCGCCTCTTCCGCCGGGTCCACCTCCAGATTTTCCAGAATGGACAGAAAACTGACCCGCTGTGACGGGTCCCGGGGCGCCTTGACGGAGACCGATGTGGCGTCATGGGCGTAAGCCATGCCGTTACCCAGCTTGTCGTTGATCACCTCGACCATCCGTCGCGCGGTGGTGAAATCGGACTGCATCAGGTTGAACGTGATGGTATCGCCCTGATCGAACGGCGACTGGATCTCACGCTCGATGCTGGCGCCGTTGGGAATCCGGCCAACACTGGGGATATTCACCGAGATTTTTGAACCGTCCGAACCGTTGGCGCCGAAGCCGCCTACCACCAGGCTACCCTGGGCCATGGCGTAAACCTTTCCGTCGGCGCCCTTGAGCGGCGTCATCAACAGACTGCCGCCGCGCAGACTCTTGGCATTGCCGATCGAGGACACGGTAATGTCAATTTCCTGGCCCGGCTTGGCGAACGGCGGCAGACTGGCGTGAATGGTGACCGCAGCCACGTTGGCCAGCTTGGGATTAACGCCGTCGGGAATGGTGATACCGAACTGGTTCATCATGTTGCGGAAGGTCTGGTTGGTGAACGGCGCCTTGTCTCCGGTGCCGTCGAGACCAACCACCAGACCGTAGCCAATCAGCTGATTGGAGCGAACCCCTTTGACTCGCGCCAGGTCCTTGATCCGGTCAGCCATGGCCGGTCCGCAGACCAGTGCCAGAGCCAGGGTGACAACCAACGCACGTACCGACTTCATAATGGCCACCACTCGCTGTTGAAGAATCGGGCCAGCCAGCCCATCTGGTTCGCCTGATCGAAATCACCGGTGCCACCGTAGGCAATGCGGGCATCGGCAATCCGGTTCGACGACACCGTGTTGTCCGGGGAAATGTCCTGCGGCCGCACCAGACCGGTCAGGCGGATATACTCATCACCGTTGGTCAGTGAGATCCATTTCTCACCGCGAATCCGCAGCACGCCGTTGGGCAGAACTTCAGTGACGGTGACCGTGATGTTGCCGGCCAGCCGGTTGCTCTGGTCCGCCTGGGCCTCGCCCTTGGCGTCCCGGTTCATGCTGGGGTTGGTCAGCAGCCCGAGGCCGCTGCGCCCGAGGATCGTGGCGTCGTTCAGGTCGATGCTGTTGTCTTTCTTGATTTCCGAATTGGCGGTCTTGCTGGCCCGGGTGGACTCTTCCAGGCTGACCAGCAGCACATCGCCCACGTTCAGCGCGATGGTGTCGCCGTACAGGTTATAGTTGCGCGAGGTCTGGTAGATGGCGCCGGAATTGACATCCCGCTTGATCATGGCCTGGGCGCGCACCGGCGCATAGGCCGGATCATCGGGCACGGCCCGGGGCCGGCTCATGGCGGTACACCCCTGCAGCATCGCAATGACCAGGCCGACCACCAACAGGTGCCCGGACCTTACTGCCAATCCCATGATGATCCGCCGTCCCATGACGACCTCCCGACTCTTCATTTAACCGATATTATTGGTAACGAACTGCAGCATCTGGTCCGTTGCCGACACCACTTTCGAGTTCATTTCGTAGGCCCGCTGGGTGGTGATCATGTTGACCAGTTCTTCCACCACCTGAACGTTGGAAGCCTCGGTGGTGCCCTGCTCTATGGTGCCCAGTCCGCCCAGCCCTGCTTCACCCTCGTTGGCGTTGCCACTGGCGTTGGTCTCCCGGTACAGGTTGTTGCCCAG
>JAWVWU010000371.1:0-3229 GCA_033723595.1 Marinobacter sp.
ACCCACTGCACGCCGGCGCGGAGATAGGCCTCGATGGTTTCGGCAGACCGGATGCCGCCGCCGATCTGGATCGGCAAATCGGGATAGCGCCGGGCAATGGCGTGGACGATGTCGCCGTTGACCGGCTCGCCGGCAAAGGCACCGTTCAGGTCCACAAGGTGCAACCGGCGAGCACCGGCTTCAACCCAGCGGGCGGCCACCTCGACCGGGTCGTCGGAGAATACCGTGGAATCATCCATCCGACCCTGGCGCAGGCGGACACATTTGCCGTCTTTGAGGTCTATGGCGGGAATAATCAACATGGGCAGCCCAGTCCGTTTTCAGAAGATAGAGTCAGCATAGGCGGACCGCAACGTCAGGCGCCGGTCCACTGGGTAAAGTTTTTCAGCAGTTGCAGCCCGGCCCGATGGCTTTTCTCGGGGTGAAACTGAACCGCAAAGATCGAGTCCCGGGCCACCGCCGCGGCCAGATCCACACCGTAGTGGGTGCGACCGGCCATATCCGGGTTGTGCTCGGCCTCGACGTAGTAGCTGTGTACGAAGTAGAAACGTTCCCCGTCCGGAATAGCCTGCCAAAGCGCGTGATCCCGGGTCTGGTGCACTTCATTCCAGCCCATGTGGGGGACTTTGAGGCGGGCACCGGGCAACCGGGTATCAGCCTGGCCATCGTCGCGCTCCCGCAGGTCATCGCCAAAAAAGCGCACCTCGGCCGGGAACAGGTCGATGCAGTCAACCCAGCCATTTTCTTCACTGCGCGACATCAGTGCCTGCATACCGACACAGATCCCCAGGAACGGGCGGTCCCGGGACACGTCGCGCACCAGGGTATCCACACCCAGCCTGCGAATCTCGGCCATGCAGTCGCGGATCGCGCCCACACCGGGCAGGATCACCCGGTCGGCCTCACGAATGAGCTCCGCATCGGCGGTTACCAGCACCCGCTGGTCCGGGGCCACGTGCTCCACGGCCTTGCTGACGGAATGGAGGTTCCCCATACCGTAATCGATAATGGCAACGGTTTTCATCGCAGAAAAAGCTCCGGAACGGTTACAACGACCCCTTGGTGGAGGCAATCACGCCTGCCATGCGCTCATCCGGTTCAATCGCCATACGCAGGGCACGGCCGAACGCCTTGAACACCGTCTCGATCTGGTGATGGGTGTTCTTCCCTTTCAGGTTATCGATGTGCAGCGTCACCATCGAGTGGTTGACGAAGCCCTGGAAGAATTCCCCGAACAGATCCACGTCAAAACCGCCGACCGACCCGCGGGTGTAGGGCACGTCCATCAGCAGGCCCGGGCGGCCGGACAGATCGATGACCACGCGCGAGAGCGCCTCATCCAGCGGGACATAGGCATGGCCGTAGCGGCGAATGCCTTTCTTGTCGCCAACCGCCTGCTTGAACGCCTGGCCCAGAGTGATACCGATGTCTTCGACGGTGTGATGGTCGTCGATGTGCAGGTCGCCCTTGGCCACGATATCGAGGTCGACCAGCCCATGGCGGGCAATCTGGTCCATCATGTGATCCAGAAAATGCACGCCGGTCTCAAAGCGGGACTGGCCGGTGCCATCCAGGTTGATCTCAACGGTAATCTGAGTTTCCAGGGTATTGCGTTCTACCCGAGCCTTGCGTTCGGCCATGGGGTCTCCAGTATCGTTGTGCGGCCGTAGCCAGAAAATCAGGGAACATGGGATCACGCCCGGTCGTCTTTCCGCGGTGTGGTGGCCGCCGAAGCCCGGGCAAGACGAGTGCGATTATACCTGTTATGAACGCCGTCGTCCTGCCCGATTAAGCGGCTGAGCCGGCCCGGAACCGCCTTACTGGAAGGATTTTTTCAGGTTGGCCATGTAGGTGTCCACAAGGCTGTTGAACTCGTGCTTGATCACCGGGCTGATGGCCAGCTTGAGCAGGCCCGGCAGCGGCAGGGTCAGTTCGGCCTTGGTCTGGAACTTGGCGCGTGTGGACTGATCACCGTTCCTGGTCAGCGTCCACGACCCCCGGACCACTCCATTCCCCTCACCCTTGACCGGCTCCCAGGTAATCTTGCCGGCGTCACGGTCGGCGCTGTACTGGCTGGCATAAACAGACTGGATGGAGTGCTTGTCGACGCCTATCTTTTCCATCTCCCAGCGGAACGTGTTGTCGCCCAGATCCACCAGCTTGTCGACCTTGGGGAAATGGCTCGCTGATTTGGGCACGTCAGCCAGCAGGTCGAAAACCTCATCATAGGTACCCGCCAGATCAATATCACGGTTCAATTCAATCGCCACAGTGATAGCCACGCAAGACTCCTTTTTTATGGTTGGTGTACCACGGTCGCCGGCACCAGAGCTCCGGTTTCGGCAGTCTGCCTGACGGTATCGACCGTAAACCCACTGGACCGGACACGCGGCGCCAGCTTCCGGGAAATGTCCCGGTATTCTGGCTGAACCTTGTCGCTTTGTCATACAGCATCGCCTTTTAATTTGTGTCACCTGCGGTATTCTGGGCGATACTGAATCCGTTCCGGGGACACATCCGGCTCGTCTGACAACAGCCGTTAATAAACGAGAAAGGAAGCGTACATGAAAGCGATTCGATATCTGGTGCTGGCGCTGGTCGGCCTCATTGTGCTGGCGGTGGTCGCGGTCGGCGTGGCCATTTTCGTGATCAACCCCAACGACTACAAACCCCAGATCGAACAGGTCGTCGAGGACAAGACCAATCTTGACCTGATTCTCGCAGGCGATATTGGCTGGTCGATTATTCCGCTCGGCCTGGAGCTTAACGATGTGGAAGCCAAACTCGACGGCGAGCGCCTGGTCAAGCTCAACCGCCTGGTCGCACAGGTCGATTTCTGGTCACTGATCGCCATGTCCCCCAAGGTCGACACCTTCCTGCTCGACGGGCTTGACGCGCGACTCACCAAGAACAAGCAGGGTCAGGGCAACTGGACCCGCATCATGCCGGAGTCCGGTAAAACCACTGCGGCCCCCGAGACACCCGCTGCCGCCGCCGGCACGGATGTCGGCAACCCGCCCGCCTCTGGCGGCGGTGAGCCTCTGAAGTTCAACGTCAACCAGGTGACCATCAGTAACGCCCAGATCCGCTACGACGACCAGGCAACAGGCCAGGCCATCACGCTCAAGGACTTCAGCCTGAACGCAAGTGACATCGCCCTGGGCCAGAGTTTTCCCTTGAAGCTGGGCTTCAGTGTGACCACCACGGCGCCCAAGCTCAGCGTGGATGG
>JAWVWU010000372.1:0-3223 GCA_033723595.1 Marinobacter sp.
ACCATGACCTATGGCCGCACTTTTTTAGTGGGCCTGCTGAACACCCTGCTGGTGTCTGGCCTTGGTATTATCGCCGCCACCATTCTGGGCTTTATTGTCGGCGTGGCTCGACTGTCAAAGAACTGGCTGGTGTCCAAACTGGCGCTTTTTTTCGTTGAAACACTGCGCAACATACCGCTGCTTCTGCAGATTTTTTTCTGGTATTTCGCCGTCCTGCAAAATCTGCCCTCGCCAAGACAGAGTCTTGAGGCGGGTGGCATTATCGCCCTCAACAATCGCGGGCTGTATTTTCCGGCGCCGATTACCGAACCCGGGTTTGGCTGGGTTATCGGCGCCTTCGTGGTGGCCGTTGTGGCCGCCTTGGCGATCCATCGCTGGGCCAAGAACCGGCAGCTTAAAACCGGTCAGTTGTTCCCTGCCTTCCGGGTGGGACTGGGCCTTGTTATTGCCCTGCCGCTGGTCGTGTACCTTCTGACTGGAGCACCGCTGGACTGGGACCTGCCGCATTTGCAGGGCTTCAACTTCACCGGTGGCGTAACCATCATCCCGGAACTGGCGGCCCTGTGGTTTGCGCTGTCGATCTACACCGCCAGTTTCATTGCCGAGATCGTCCGCGCGGGCATCCTGTCGGTCAGCCGGGGCCAGACTGAAGCGGCCAATGCGCTGGGTCTGCATTCCGGCCTGACCCTGCGTCTGGTGGTGATTCCCCAGGCCATGCGGGTCATCATTCCGCCGCTGACCAGTCAGTACCTGAACCTGATGAAAAACTCATCCCTTGCAACCGCCATTGGCTATCCGGACCTGGTCTCGGTCTTTATGGGTACCACCCTCAACCAGACCGGTCAGGCCGTGGAGGTGGTGGCCATCACCATGGCCGTGTACCTGACAATCAGCCTGGCAATCTCAGTCCTGATGAACCTGTATAACCGCGCTGTTGCGCTGCAGGAGCGATGATGAGTAACACCAACGATTTACCGCCACCGAAGACTGAAATCGGCGTGGTGGGGTGGTGCCGCAAGCATCTGTTCTCAAGCTGGCATAACACCCTGCTGACCATTGTGGTCGCCTACTTCCTGCTGACCCTGATCGGCCCGATGCTGAACTGGCTGATCTTTGACGCGACCTTCGCCGGCACCGAGCCGTCGGACTGCACCGGTGGGGGCGCCTGCTGGGTGTTTATCAACCAGCGCATCAATTTCTACATCTACGGGTTTTACCCGGATGCCGTGCAATGGCGCATCGACGTGATGTTCGCGCTGCTGGCGGTCGCCTTCGTCCCCCAGTTCATCGAGAACTTCCCCAAGCGCAAGTGGTTCGGCATCTTCGGCCTGACCGGCCTGCCGCTGATCGGCTGCATTCTGATTCCGGGCGGCTACTTTGGTCTGGAAAGCGTGCCCAGCAGCAAATGGGGCGGCCTCGCGCTGACGCTGATCCTGTCCTATGTTGGCATTGTCGCATCGCTGCCGCTGGGCACCCTGCTGGCCATGGGCCGCCGCTCCGAGATGCCGATCATCCGCGGCCTGTGCGTCATTTTCATCGAAGTGTGGCGCGCCGTGCCGCTGATCACCGTGCTGTTCATGGCGTCGGTCATGCTGCCGCTGTTCCTGCCGGAAGGCATGAACTTCGAGAAGCTGGCCCGCGCACTGATCGGAATCACGCTGTGGCAGTCCGCCTACATGGCCGAGGAAATACGGGGCGGCCTGCAGGCCATTCCCAAGGGCCAGTATGAAGCCGCCAGCGCGCTGGGACTGGGTTACTGGAAGAAAATGGGGCTGATTATCCTGCCCCAGGCCCTGACCCTGGTGATTCCGGGCATCGTGAACACCTTTATTTCGCTGTTCAAGGACACCACGCTGGTGCTGATTATCGGCCTGTTCGATATTCTCGGTGCGGTGCAGTCCACCATCACCGACCCGGCCTGGCAGAACGTGACCACCGAAGGTTATGTCTTCGTGGCCTTCTGCTTCTGGGTGTTCTGCTTTGGTATGTCCCGTTACAGCCAGAACCTTGAAAGTAAACTCGACACTAGCCATCGAAACTGACGGACGATCCGTATGAGCGACTCAACAAATCAGGCTGAAAAGCCGCAATCCGGGGAACCCGTTATCGAGGTTCGCGGCATGCACAAGTGGTACGGCAAGTTCCACGTGCTCAAGGACCTTAATCTGACGGTGCAGCAGGGCGAGCGAATCGTCATCTGCGGACCCTCCGGTTCCGGTAAATCCACCTTCATACGCTGCATCAACCGGCTCGAGGAACATCAGCAGGGCCAGATCATCGTGGACGGGGTGGAACTGACCGACGACCTGCGCCAGATCGATATCGTGCGCCGGGAAGTGGGCATGGTGTTCCAGCACTTCAACCTGTTCCCTCACCTGACCGTGCTGGAGAATTGCTGTCTTGCACCGCTATGGGTTCGCAAGACGCCCCGGCGAGAGGCGGAAGCCACAGCCATGGAATACCTCAAGCGGGTCAAGATACCGGAGCAGGCCGACAAGTATCCCGGCCAGCTCTCGGGCGGACAGCAACAGCGTGTGGCGATTGCCCGGGCGCTGTGCATGAAGCCGAAGGTGATGCTGTTCGACGAGCCCACCTCGGCGCTCGACCCGGAGATGATCAAGGAAGTGCTCGACGTCATGATCGAGCTGGCGGAAAGCGGCATGACCATGATCTGCGTGACGCACGAAATGGGCTTCGCCAAAACCGTGGCCGACCGCGTGCTGTTTATGGACGCCGGCGAAATCGTCGAAACTGCGCCGCCCCATGAGTTCTTCTCGAACCCGAAAGAGGCGCGTACCCAACAGTTCCTCAAGCAGATTCTGCACCACTGAGACGTGGCGCAGGCCCCGGACGCGCCCACTCGCGGCGCGTCCGGTCAATGATGGGCGGGGTGCCCTAGCGCAGGTCCGGATTCAGGGTGTAGGTCCCGGTCACACGCGCGCTGTCGAGAATGTGTCCCTTCATGGCTTCGCGCACCGCATCCCCTTCAAATTCACCACTCAGGCCCAGGGATTTGACGTCCAGGGCGTACACTTCGAAGTGATAATGGTGCATAAGTTCGTCGTTCCAGGGCGGACACGGGCCGTCGTAACCGGCGTAGGTACCGGCCATGTCCGGATTGCCGGCCAGGAAGTGGGTGAAGGTATTCACGCCACGCAGCCCGATCGGTCCCGGTGCCGGCGGCTTGCCTTTGGGGATCACGCCGTCACTGTCTGACGCCTCC
>JAWVWU010000373.1:0-3216 GCA_033723595.1 Marinobacter sp.
CAGATGTGCTGCGACGATATACGCAGGGTTGCCCGATCTTCCATCAGTCCCACGTCGTTGATATCGGGAACTTTGGAGCAGCCAACGCCCTGATCGATCCAGCGCACCACGTAACCCAGAATCCCCTGGGCGTTGTTGTCCAGCTCTTTCTGGATATCGTCGGCACTCAGCGCCGAAGGGTCCTTCAGCAGCGGCACCGTGAGAATATCGTCCAGGCTGGCCGGTTCGCGCTTGGCCAGCTGATCCTGCACGTCGCTCACGTTGACCTTGTGGTAATGCAGTGCGTGCAGAGTCGCCGCTGTCGGAGACGGCACCCAGGCCGTATTGGCACCGGCCTTCGGATGGCCGATCTTGGCTTCCATCATGGCCGCCATCATGTCAGGCATGGCCCACATGCCCTTGCCGATCTGGGCCTTGCCCTTGAGCCCGGCTTTCAGCCCGATGTCCACGTTGGAATCTTCGTAGGCCTGAATCCAGGGCTCCTGCTTCATGGCGCCCTTGCGAACCACCGGTCCGGCTTCCATCGAGGTGTGGATCTCATCACCGGTCCGGTCCAGGAAACCGGTGTTGATAAACGCGCAACGGTCCTTCGCAGCCTCGATACAGGCCTTGAGGTTGATGGTGGTGCGGCGCTCTTCATCCATGATGCCCACTTTCAGCGTGAAACGTGGCAGGCCCAGCGCGTCTTCCACGCGACCGAAAAATTCGTTGGTAAATGCGACTTCCTCCGGTCCGTGCATCTTGGGCTTGACGATGTACATGCTGCCGGTCTTGGTATTACGCAACGGCCCGTTACCCTTTAGATCGTGAATCGCGATCAGCGACGTCATCATGCCATCCATCAGACCCTCTGGAACCTCGTTGCCATCCTTGTCGAGGATCGCATTGATGGTCATCAGGTGGCCGACGTTACGAATGAACATAAGGCTGCGGCCCGGCAGTACCAGTTCGCCACCGTCAGGCTTGGTGTAACGGCGGTCGCCGTTCATCTTACGGGTCATCTGCTGGCCACCCTTCTCGAAGGATTCCTGCAGATCGCCCTTCATCAGGCCGAGCCAGTTGCGGTAGACCAGCGTCTTGTCGTCGGCATCAACCGCGGCGATGGAATCTTCGCAGTCCATGATAGTGGTCAGCGCGGATTCAATCAGAACGTCCTTTACATGAGCGCCGTCATCCTTGCCAATGGGATGGCTGGCATCGACCTGGATTTCAAAGTGCAGTCCGTTCCTGGTCAACAGGATGCCGGTTGGCTCGCCAGCCGCACCGGTGAAACCAGCAAACGCGGCCGGATCTTTCAGCCCGGTCGTCTCGCCGCTCTGAAGTTTCACGACCAACTGACCGCCGTCTACGCTGTACTTGACAGAATCCTTGTGGCTGCCATTGGCCAGCGGTGCTGATTCGTCCAGCAATTGGCGGGCATAAGCGATCACCTTGGCGCCACGCACCGGATTGTAGCCACGACCTTTTTCGGCGCCATCGTCCTCGGACAGCACGTCGGTGCCGTAGAGCGCGTCATACAGACTGCCCCAGCGAGCATTGGCGGCATTCAGCGCAAAACGGGCGTTCATGATCGGAACCACCAGCTGCGGGCCCGCCATGGTCGCAATTTCCGGATCCACATTGGCAGTGTTCACAGTGAAATCTGCCGGCTCGTCCACCAGATAGCCAATCTGCTTCAGGAAGCCCTTGTACTCGTCCATGTTGATCGGCTGACCTTTGCGATCGGCGTACCAGGTATCCAGCTGTGCCTGGAGATCATCCCGCTTGGCGAGCAGCGCGCGGTTGCGAGGTCCCAGCTCATGCACGATCGCGTCGAATTCAGACCAGAATTTGTCAGCATCCACACCCGTGCCGGGAATGGCTTCATTGTTGATAAAGTCATACAGGACTTTTGCGACCTGCAGGCCGCCGACTTGCACGCGTTCAGTCATCGTTGTTGCCTCAGTGGTTTCCAGAGTTGGTCAGACTTCATGGGCCGGCCACAGCCACGCCCCGCCCGCTATCATGCGGGCTTATCGATTCAGGAGGGCAGTAGTTTACGCCAAACCTGACGCAAATTCATGCCTGCAATCAGCCACGGCGCCAGCTGGTGCCTTCCCGGGAGTCGTCGAGAATAATGCCCCGTCCGGCCAGGTCATCACGAATACGATCCGCCTCCGCAAAATTACGGTTTTTACGGGCCTGGTTTCGGGCCTCGATCATGGCTTCAATGTCGGACGCCGAGAGATCCCCGACCGATTCCGCCTGGAAAAACCCCTCCGGATCCTGCTGCAACAACCCCAGAATATGACCGAGTCGGACCAGCACAGCGGCACTGGCCCTGGCGTCGGCCTCTCGCCCTTCCCGGCGATGCAGATTGATCTCAGAGGCAACGGCGTGCAGCACACTACTGGCCTCCGGCGTGTTGAAGTCGTCGTCCATAGCCTCCAGAAAGCGCCGATCGTGGTCCGTGACCGGTACGTCTGTGGCCGGCGCCACGCCCCGCAGGGCGTGGTAGAGACGCGTCAATGTACGGCTGGCTTCTTCCAGGTTGGCTTCGGAATAATCCACCTGACTACGATAATGACTCGATACCAGGAAAAACCGGACCACTTCCGCCGGGTAGCGCTCGAGAATATCCCGAATGGTAAAGAAATTACCCAGTGACTTGGACATCTTCTCCTGATTGACCCGCACGGCGCCGGCGTGCATCCACAGTTTTGCGAACGGCTGACCGGTGGCCGCCTCCGACTGGGCGATCTCATTCTCGTGGTGGGGGAACAGCAGATCCGGCCCGCCCCCGTGAATATCAAAGGTGTTGCCGAGGCAGCAGGTCGACATGGCAGAGCACTCGATGTGCCAGCCCGGGCGACCATCCCCCCACGGAGATGGCCAACTGACTTCCCCCTCCCTGGCCGCCTTCCAGAGCGCGAAATCGGCCGGACTCCGCTTGGCTTCGGCTATATCAACCCGGGCGCCGGCGATCAGGTCATCCAGTTTTTTTCGACTCAACTTGCCGTAACCGTCAAAAGCCTTGACCGAGAAATAAACATCGCCGTTATCCGCGGCGTAGGCATAACCCTTGCTGATCAGGGTGTTAATCATGCTGACGATATCGTCGATGTAGGCCGTCGCCCTCGGCTCTTCGGTGGGCGGTACGATGCCCAGGCGCTGCTCATCCTCGTGCATGGCGTCGATCATGCGGTCGGTCAGTGCCGTGAACGGCTCGCCATTCTC
>JAWVWU010000374.1:0-3216 GCA_033723595.1 Marinobacter sp.
ATTCATGGTGGGCTCTATTACCCGACAGGCTCCCTGAAGGCCCGGCTATGCGTGGCCGGGCGAAAAGCACTCTACGCCCATTGCGATCGCTACGGCGTGTCCCATCGCCGGACCGGGAAATGGATCATTGCAACCGGTGAACATCAGCATCAAGCGCTCGAGGGCATCCAGCGGCAGGCCGGCCTCAACGGAGTTGGGCTGAGCTGGCACGACAAATCGGCGCTGTCGCGCGCACTACCGGATGTTGTGGCTTCCGCTGCGCTGTTTTCACCAGAGACCGGGATTGTCGACAGCCACGGGCTGATGCTGTCCCTGCTGGCGCAGCTTGAGTCACGGGGTGGCCAACTGGTGTGTCAGACGCCGGTGATCGCGGCGAGCAGCCATCAAAATCGGCACATCCTGACGCTGGGTGGGCCTGCACCCTGCGTGTTACAGGCCCGTCGTGTGGTCAACGCCGCCGGTCTGGCGGCGGTTTCCCTGGCCCGTGAGTGGGCAGGGTTTCCGTCGCAGCTTTGCCCGGAGCAGTACATGGCACGCGGCTGTTACTTCAGTTATAACGGTCGCCACCCGTTCACCCGCCTGATCTATCCGGTCCCCGAACCGGGTGGCCTTGGCATTCATCTGACGCTCGATCTTGCGGGCGCACTCCGCTTCGGTCCCGACGTGGAATGGATTGAAGCCGAGGATTACCGCGTTGATCCGGCACGGGCAACGGCGTTCGCCGACTCCGTCCGACGCTGGTGGCCGGCGCTTGACAGCGACCGCCTGCAGCCGGCCTATGCCGGTATCCGCACCAAATTGAGCGGGCCGGGTGAGCCGGCCGCTGATTTCCAGATACTGGATGAGTCCGTGCATCGCGTGCCCGGTCTGGTGCAGTTGTTTGGTATTGAGTCCCCCGGTCTGACGGCGAGTCTGGCCATTGCCGATCACGTGGCCCAGCGTCTGGCGTGACCCGTGGGTTTATCCGGGTGTGCGCGCCAGAGCCCAGACCTGGATCTGTACGGCGCCGGCCTGCCTCAGCGCCCTGGCTAGTGTGCGGGCGGTCGCACCGGTGGTCACCACATCGTCGATAATGGCGACATGGGCGGGAACCGGTCCGTTCACAGTAAAGGCACCGCGCAGATTGACCAGGCGTTCGCGCCGGTCAAGGCCGGATTGAGCGGTGCCCGGGTGGCATCGGGTCGCCCGGGTTACGCCCCAGGGGATCGCCAGGGTCCGGCCGACCTGCTCGGCAATGTCCTCGGCCTGATTGAACTGCCGGCGACGCTGTTTGGCCGCATGCATGGGACTGGGAATCAGCAGGTCTGGCCGGAGCGCCGGATTGGCCTCGAGCTCTCCGGACAGCGTGTCTGCCAGTGCGCGGATCAGTGGCATGCCGAGCGCGCGCTGTTGTCGGTATTTGTACCGGCTGATCAGGCGGTTAACCGGAAACTGGTAGCGCCATGGCGCGACCACCCGATCGAACGCTGGCGGATCCGCCAGGCATTCGCCGCAGTACGCCGATGTCAGCGGCAGGTCGGGCAGTGGCAGGGCGCATTGGCGGCAGGCGACAGCATTGACCGGTAGGTCCGCGAGGCAGTCCTGACAGAGCCCATAGCCGCAGATTGATGACAGGCATGCGACGCATTGACTGGTCGGTCGGTGTCTGCTGTTAACCTTTGGTTGAAGATGGGTTGACAGCGATAGCAGGCGCTTTATCATTCGTTCAATCCCTGAACTTATCTGTGAACGCAGATTGCGAACCTAACAGGACGCCGCCATGACCGCTACCGCCATCCGCCACGACTGGACGCTCGAAGAGACACGAGCCCTGTTCCAGCTGCCATTCAACGACCTGATCTTCAAGGCTCAGGCGGTCCACCGCGAGCATTTTGACCCCAACGAGGTACAGGTCAGCACACTGCTGTCGATCAAGACCGGCGCCTGTCCTGAAGACTGTAAATACTGCCCTCAGAGCGGCCACTACAACACCGGTCTGGAAAAAGAAAAGCTGCTGGAAGTGGAGAAAGTGCTGGCAGAGGCAAAGGCGGCGCGAGACAAAGGCGCGTCCCGGTTCTGTATGGGTGCGGCGTGGCGGAGTCCGACCCGCAAGGATATGCCTTACGTGGTCGACATGGTCCGTCAGGTCAAGTCGCTGGGGCTCGAGACCTGCATGACCCTGGGCATGCTGGAGGAAGATCAGGCACGGGAACTGGCGGATGCTGGCCTGGATTACTACAACCACAACCTGGACACCTCTGAAAAGTATTACAGCCACATCATTACCACCCGCACCTATCAGGATCGTCTGACGACTCTCTCCAACGTCCGCAAGGCCGGCATGAAAGTCTGTTGCGGCGGCATCATGGGCATGGGGGAAGATCTCGACGACCGCGCCGGGCTGCTGATGCAACTGGCCAGTCTGCCGCAGCACCCGGAAAGTGTGCCGGTCAACATGCTGGTGAAAGTGGCAGGCACGCCCATGGAACATGTGGACGACCTGGACCCGTTCGATTTCGTGCGGACCATCGCGGTGGCCCGGATCATGATGCCGGCATCCCACGTGCGGTTGTCCGCCGGTCGTGAGGACATGAATGAACAGATGCAGGCGCTGTGTTTCCTCGCCGGTGCGAATTCCATTTTCTACGGTGAGAAGCTGCTGACCACCGCCAACCCCGAAGCTGACCGCGACCGCGAGCTGTTTCGTCGGCTCGGAATCCGTCCGGAGCAGCGGGAGACCGCACACACTGAAGAAGAACGCGAAGCCGAGCTGGCTCGCAACGTGGAACAGGAACGCAATCGGCATCTGTTTTACGACGCCAGTCGTCAGTCGGCCTGAGGCAGATGGGCATGCGCGATTTTGCCGCCGAGATCGCCGATCGCAAGGCGGCCGGCCTGTACCGGTCTCGTCGCCTGATCAGTGGTCGCCATCAGCCGGCGCTGTGCGCCGATGGAAAGCCTTTGCTGGCCTTCTGCAGTAATGATTATCTTGGGCTGGCGAGCCATCCGGTGCTGACTGAGGTGGCGGCCAGTTGCCTGGCGGACTCGGGGCTGGGCGGTGCGGCGTCTCACCTGATCTGCGGTCACCATGAGGCTCATCATGACCTGGAGCAGAAACTGGCTGCGTTTACCGGTCGCTCCAGCGCGCTGTTCTTCTCAACCGGGTACATGGCCAATATGGGCGTTATCTCGGCGCTGGCCGGCAAGGGTGACACAATATTTTCCGACGCGCTGAAC
>JAWVWU010000375.1:0-3206 GCA_033723595.1 Marinobacter sp.
CCGGACAACAGCGGCGACCGGATCACGGCCATGCTATCGGAGCGCGGAGCGCGCAAAATATCCGAATCCTGTTATTACATGGCCTGCCAGCATGGCGGGTTCCGCACGTTTGCAACCCTGACCCTGACCAGCGAGGCCCGCGAGAAGCTGGCGCGGCGTGTCGTGGTCCCGATGTTTGGCCGGGATGACCAGGGCTTTACCGTTCTGCCCGTTGAGCCAGCCAGGGCGAAGCAGGGGCCTATCGGCGTGAACTATCAGTCAGACGGTGAAACCCCGAGTTATAACGTGGCGCAGATCAACCAGCCCCCCGAAACGATCACCCATGAGGAAACTGGAAGACCCTACACACCTATGAAAATGGGCTGGGCGTGGTCGGTACAGCGCGAAGCATCCCGGTTTTTTGAAGCCGCCAGCAAGATGTATCAGCGCGGCTGGCAGTACGAAAACGACAAGGGCGAAACCGTCAAGGTCAAGGGCCATGAAGAACCACTGAAATATCTGTGGGTCGCCGAGAATCCCGACCGGATCGACACCGAAACCGGGGAGGTAATGGGCGAAAACCCACACCTGCATCTGATGATGGCGTGGAGTGTTCCATACAAGCATTTCGAGGCCTGGGCGGACCGGCTAGAGAAACTATGGGGCCACGGATTCGCGCACCTCGAAAAGATCAAAGACCCGCAGAAAGCTGGGGCCTACGTGGCGAAAGCGGCGGGGTATCTGAGCAAGGCCCAAGGCAAGACCGATCAGGGAAAAATCCGAGGCAACCGCTACGGGATCAGCAGCCGCGCCAGGGCACCGGGCTGGATCGAATGCGAGCGCCACCAGGTCGGCATGATGGGATGGTTATTGGCCGAAGCGCACGAGCTATGGAACAACAAACACGGCGATAAGATCCAGCGCCGGGAAAAGCTGAAATGGCAACTGGAAGCGGCCAACGATACGGGCCAACGCCAGAAGATCGGCAAGCTTTTGGAAGGTGTGCGGCGGAAAATCGAACCCCTGCCGAGAATCAGCAAGTACGCGGCGCTGTTCAAGTCTGAAGAACAGAAAGACCGGTTCATGGCATGGGCGGATCGCCGCGGCTGGACACCGAAACCACAAAACAGCCTGTGGCTGACGGAATGGCGCCGGGAGCAATGGCGGCGCCGTCATGGGTCACGATTGAACGCCGGCCCAGGGGCCTGGGGCCAGTGGTTTGCAATGGCCGACGCCGGGGCGGTGGCCTGTAACGATGATGAAATGGAGCTTATAGCGGTATGAACACCTATGAAAAAGTGTTTTTCGTGACGATGACGGCAGCCTGTAGCGGAATAACCCTGCTATGTGGCGTGCTGGCGTACCAAATAGCGACAGGAGGGTGTCCAGCATGAAAGAGGCGGAACTGTACGGACGTGCGCGGCAACTGGCAGAAAAAGCCAGAACCGCAAAATACCCGGCGCTGATGCCAAAGGTTGCCCGAGAGGCAATCCAGGAGGCCGCCGCGCTGATTGAAGAACTTGCAACCCGGGAGGCGAAAAGATGGCGAGAGCAACAGACAACCGAAAACCGGTAGGGACGAAGCACTGTTCAGAGTGCGGCACCCTGGGCCGGTTTTATCAAGTCCAAAAGGGCAACCGCACCGGGTATCTCTATTACCGGTGCGAGTGCGGCGCGGACCAACGCAATGGGGCAGCGGTGCAGGTCAAATGGCTGAACACCATGGACCGGACCGGCGAGGATATGATCCCGCATCCAATGCAACGACAGGCCGATGAACCTGCACCGGACCCGGAACCAAAACCCGCCGAACCCCTTGCAAAAAGCGAGGGGAACCCGGAACCGGACACCAAAAAACCGGGCCTGATTGGCCTGTTGATCCTGGGCGCGGCGACCGCCGTCGCGCTATTCACCTAAGAGGTACAAAACCATGTTAGAAACAGTCGAAGCGATCGAACACGAAGGCGAAACACTGGACGATCTCGAACAGGAATGGCAACAGGCCCAGGCCGAACAGGAAGAAGAAGCCAGAAGGCCCGATCCGGAAGAACAGGAGCGGGCTCGAGAGTTTGCCAAAAAGATCAACGGCGGCTTTCTCAAGGCGGTCAAATTCTTCCGGTGTCCACACGTCGACATTGACAGCCTGATCGACCGGGAGAAGGGCGACAAAGCGTTCATCCCGCTGGCTGAAAAATACGGCGGTGAAATGCCGCCGTGGATGGCTGCGCTGATGAAAAAATACGAGGCCGAGTTTTCAGCAGGCGCTTACATGGCCAGCACCATATACCACGCTGGAAAAGCCGAGGCCGAGGTGGTCGAGTATCTGAGGCAGCAACAGCAGCAGGAGGGCGCCCAGCATGGCGAAACGACCGAACAGTGAGCGGGATAACCGTCACTGTTTTGTCGCAGCCAAAACGGGGGGCGGGAAATCCCAACTGATGCGCAACGAACTGATCCCGAAAGCCGGGATCAGGGCGCTTTTTTGGGACGTGGACACGGACCACAAATGCACCCGCTACAGCAACCGGGGCGCATTCCTCGCGGCGCTGAAATCGGCGGACCGGTCCGGCAAGCCGTTTCGGATCGGGTGGAGCGGCGACGACGATCCGGCCACGTTTGAATGGTTCTGCCGTGCGGCCTGGGCGGTGCTGGACGGCGAACGCGAGACATGGGTGATCTGCGAAGAAATGGCGGACCTCGGCATGGGCCAGAAAATGCCGGATTTCTTCCGAAAGCTCATGGTGCGCGGGCGCAAATACGGCGCGATTGTGATCACCACGACCCAGCGGTGCCAGGAGGTGCCAAAGGCGCTGATCACGCAGCCCGCTAATAGGTACATCGGGCTGCATGAGGACCAGGATTCCCGCTATCTGGAACGGGCGACTGGCATCCGATCCGCCGACATTGAAACCCTGAAACCCCTGACGTTCTGGCACAAGGGGCCGGACGGCACCTCCAAAATCAGCACCAAATACCGCAAATTCACCGCGTAATAAAAAACCCGAACCTAATCAGGTTCGGGCGATTCCTTCCCCAGCCGCACCCGCTTAAAAGTGAAACCACACAGCCAAACGGCATTTTGTGATTCACGAACTTAACGGCGGGAGCCAGCGAGTATGGACAGTATCAAGAACTGGTGGAACCAGAACGTCGACAAAAAGCAATTGACCACCATTGTGGTGGCCTCTGCGGTGGTCGGCGGTCTGGCGTATGCGGCGCGGTCTACG
>JAWVWU010000376.1:0-3205 GCA_033723595.1 Marinobacter sp.
ACGTCACGGAGCCCCGGTTAGCGCCTCTGGCCGGCACCATTCCGTGCCCGGTGCTCTATGCCGGGCTGTTCCTGTGGGTCGCCTGCCTGGACCGACATACGGGGCACCACTCGCTTTATATCCACCGAAGGTGCTCCACCAGGACTCGCGATTGTCTCGATCATTGGCGACAGACGTCGTCTGGCCAGCCCGGGCGTCCCGGGCACTGGAGGATGACCGACGGCTTCACCGCTGAACAGAGCGCCCAGCAGTTCCAGCGCGATGTCACGCGTATAAAGGCCTACATTGACGCGGGCGACTGCTATCAGGTGAACCTGTCCCAACGTTTTGCTGGCCGCTATCGTGGCGATACCTGGCAGGCGTTTGACGCCCTCAGTCGTGCCCATCCCACGCCATTCGCTGCCTATCTTAAGGTCGGTGGGCAGTCGGTTCTCTCGTTCTCCCCGGAGCGCTTCCTGTCCATCCGCAACGGCCGGGTGCTGACCAGCCCGATCAAGGGTACCCGGGCACGGGGCGAGACACCGGAACAGGATGAAGCCCTGCGTGCCGAGCTGCGATCGTCGGTAAAGGACAAAGCCGAGAACCTGATGATTGTTGACCTGCTCCGCAACGATCTGGGCCGTCATTGCCAGACCGGCACCGTCAGCGTGCCAGGTCTGTTCGAGGTAGAGACTTACCGGAATGTGCACCATCTGGTGAGTCACGTTGAAGGTCGGCTGAAACCGGATATACGACCGTTTCAGGCGTTTCTGGACGCCTTCCCCGGTGGCTCCATCACAGGGGCACCCAAAATCAGGGCCATGGAAATCATTCGCGAGCTCGAGCCCCACTGGCGGGGCCCCTATTGCGGGTCGGTGTTTTACTGGGGGCTGAACGGCAACCTGGACAGCAGCATCGCCATCCGCACCCTGCTCTGCGATGGCGCGGGCAGGATACTATGCTGGGGCGGAGGCGGCATTGTGGCGGACTCGGACCCTCAGGCCGAGTATGAGGAGACGCTGACCAAGGTGCGACCCCTCATGTCATTCCTGGAATCGCTCTGAATCTTCTAGCTGTGGACCTGGCTGGCCGCCAGGAATTGCGCCTTCAGTTCTTCAAAGGTATGAACAGCCGGAAATTGCGGGAATTCGTCGATCACGTTCTGCGGGGCATGAAACAGGATACCGGCTTCGGCCTGGGTCAACATGGTGGTGTCGTTGTAGGAATCGCCCGCGGCGATCACCCGGTAATTGAGCAGTTGGAAGGCGCGCACTGACTGACGCTTGGGATCCCGCTGGCGCAGACGATAATGGGTGATGCGACCGTTATTATCCACGTCCAGCTTGTGGCAGAGCAGTGTCGGAAAGCCCAGCTTGGCCATCAGCGGCATGGCGAACTCGTAAAACGTGTCCGAGAGGATGACTACCTGGAACCGATGGCGCAGCCAGTCCAGAAACTCGGCAGCGCCCGGTAGCGGATCCAGCTCCCCGATCACCTCCTGAATCGCCGGCAGACCATAACCGTGCTCGTCCAGCAGTTTGAGTCGTTGCCGCATCAGCACGTCGTAGTCGGGGATATCGCGGGTCGTTGCCTTGAGTGCATCGATGCCGGTTTTTTCTGCGAAGGCGATCCAGATTTCCGGGATCAATACCCCTTCAAGATCAAGGCAAGCGAGTTCCACATCAGTCTCCTGTTTACGGGTTCACGAAAAGAGCCCGTATGATAGAAAAATCCACGGAAGAATGCATCGACGATCTCTCCGGCGGCGGCCGACCACTGACACCGGCATAACGATATGCGGGGAGATTCCTTCAGGCGCGGGACATTCGATGGTAGATTAGCGCTCTCTTTCTTCATTAAAACGCTGCCGAATCAAGAGCTTTTATGACCGATCCAGACCAGTTAAACCGAGAGCTTGCCGACCAGTCACCCCGTGCCATTATCAAACAGGCGCTTGCCCGGTACGACAACATCGCCATCTCCTTCAGCGGTGCGGAAGATGTCGCACTGATCGAGCTGGCCCACAAGATGACCGACAACCTTCAGGTGTTCACCCTCGACACGGGTCGCCTGCACCCGGAGACCTACGAGTTTATTGACCGGGTTCGCCGTCATTACGGGATTCGTATCGAGGTACTGTTTCCGGACCCGACCGAGGTTGAGGCACTGGTGAACCAGAAAGGTCTGTTCAGCTTTTACGAAGACGGTCATTCCGAATGCTGTGGCATTCGCAAGGTCAACCCGCTGCGCCGCAAACTCGCTACCGTGGACGCCTGGATCACCGGCCAGCGTCGGGACCAGAGCCCTGACACCCGCAACGACGTACCGGTCGTCCAGCGTGACGCCGCCTTTTCGACGGATACCCGAGAGCTGGTGAAGTTCAACCCGCTGGCTGGCTGGTCGTCCAAAGAGGTCTGGGATTACATCCGGATGACTGAAGCACCCTACAACACGCTGCACGAAAAGGGCTTCATCAGCATCGGCTGCCAGCCCTGTACGCGTCCGGTGCTGCCGGGGCAGCACGAACGTGAGGGTCGCTGGTGGTGGGAAGAAGCCACCAAAAAAGAATGCGGCCTGCACGTCGGGAAACAGATTGCCAGCGACGCCTGATCAGCCTGATCCGCGTCGGTCAACCAGCGACGGCAGCGCCCTACTCTCAGTAGGTCGGTAGTTCGACGTCGCTGAACAACCCCTCGATTTCCTGGCGGCTGCCCTGGTGGGCAACCGCATCATCCACCCGTTCGCGGGTCAGATGCGGCGCAAAGCGCTGAATGAAATCGTACATGTATCCGCGCAGGAACGTGCCCTTACGGAAGCCGATGCGGGTCACACTCGGACTGAACAGCTTGCGCGCATCCAGCGCGACCAGATCAGTATCGAGCTTTTCGTCAAAGGCCATGCTGGCAATGATGCCCACCCCGAGGCCCAGTCGGACATAGGTCTTGATCACGTCCGCATCCGCTGCAGTAAACACCACCCGGGGCGTCAGCCCCATGCCCTGAAATGCCTCGTCAAGCTTCGAACGTCCGGTGAAACCGAACACATAGGTAACCAGCGGGTACTCCGCCAATACCGGTAACGTCAATTCGCCGACCGACGCCAGAGGATGATCACGAGGCACGATCACCGTACGATTCCAGCGATAGCAGGGCATCATGATCAGGTCGTTGAACAACTCCATCGCTTCGGTGGCAATGGCAAAATCAACCGCCCCGTTGGCCGCCAT
>JAWVWU010000377.1:0-3191 GCA_033723595.1 Marinobacter sp.
CATGCCCTCCGGCCTTGGCACCGAAGGGGCCGGTGTTGTCGATGCGGTCGGTGACGGCGTCACGTCGCTCAAGGTTGGCGATCGGGTCGCCTATGCTCAGGGTCCGTTGGGTGCCTACGCCGAACTGCACGTTCTGCCGGCAGAAAAGGTGATTCGACTGCCGGATTTTGTGGATTTTGAAACAGCGGCTGCGGTGATGCTCAAAGGGCTGACGGTCCAGTACCTGTTGCGACAGGTGTTCCCGCTCAAAGGCGGCGAGACTATCCTGTTCCATGCCGCCGCCGGCGGCGTTGGCTCGATTGCCTGCCAGTGGGCAAGGGCCCTGGGCGTAAAACTCATCGGCACCGTCAGCTCGCCGGAAAAGGCCCGGCTGGCGATGAAAAACGGGGCCTGGGCGACGATCGACTACACCCGCGAGAGCGTGCCTGACCGGGTACGTGAGTTGACCGGAGGCGCCATGGTGCCGGTGGTTTATGACTCCGTCGGCAAGGACACCTGGCTGACCTCGCTGGACTGCCTGCAGAAACGCGGTCTGATGGTGAGCTTTGGCAACGCCTCCGGTCCGGTGGAAAACGTGAACATCGGCATTCTCAACCAGAAGGGCGCTCTGTTTGTGACCCGACCGAGTCTGAACGGGTACGCAGATACCCGTGAGCGCTTTGAAACCATGTGCAACGATCTGTTTGCATTACTCAAGAGCGGCCAGATCCGCGTCGAGATTGGCCAGCGCTACCCGCTGTCGCAGGCAGGCGACGCACAGGCGGCGCTGGCGTCCCGACAAACCACGGGATCCACTGTTCTGATCCCTGAAACGTCCTGATTAAACACTGCCGAGGAGTCGTTATGCTACGTGCCGATATGCCCTATAAAAAACACTATCAGACCGTACTGGGCAAGCAGATCGCCTACGTGGACGAGGGGCAGGGTGATCCCATCGTGTTACTGCATGGGAATCCCACCTCGTCATACCTCTGGCGCAATGTCATACCGGAGCTGATCGACAGCGGCCGGGTGATTGCGCCGGACCTGATCGGCCAGGGCGATTCCGAAAAGCTGCCGGCCAGCGAGGGACCGGAGCGTTATACCTTTGATGTCGCTTACCAGTACCTGGACGGTTTGCTGCAGGCGATTGGTGCCTACGAGCGGGTGACCCTGGTGATTCACGACTGGGGCAGTGGCCTGGGTTTTTACTGGGCGCAGCAGCACCCCGAGGCGGTGCGCGGCATTGCCTACATGGAGGCCATCGTGTGCCCGGTGACCTGGGATGAATGGCCGGAGTCGGCAAGGGGCATTTTTCAGGGCTTCCGCTCTGCCAAGGGAGAGGATCTGATCCTGAAACGCAACCTGTTCGTTGAAGGGGTCCTGCCCAACTCCGTGCTGCGTCAGCTGACCGAGGAGGAAATGGAGCATTATCGGGCACCGTTCCGGGCGCCCGAGGATCGCCAGGTCACCCTGAACTGGCCGCGGCAGATACCGATTGATGGCGAGCCGGCCAACATGGTGGCCCTGATCACCAGCTATGGCCACTGGCTGGCTAACACGCCCGAATTGCCAAAGCTGTTTATCAATGCAGAGCCCGGTTCGATCCTGACGGGGCGCCCCCGCGAATTCTGTCGCACCTGGCCCAACCAGACCGAAGTTACGGTCAACGGTAGCCATTTCATTCAGGAGGATTCTCCCGGTGAAATCGGGCAGGCCGTTGCCAGTTGGCTTCGTAAGCTTTGACGAACGGACCCGCCTTGACGCACGTCAAGGCGCCGGGCAGTGATCCGGCCTAGTGTCATAGACTGGTTCTGCTCATACAAGGAGTCGGTCGATGCTGATCACCGGGTACACACGGGTATTACTTCTGGCGCTTCTGTGCTTCATCGGGATTGCGCCGGCTTATTCGGCCGAATCGACGGTCACGGTGTCGCTCTGGGACATGGGCGCGTCATCGATGGATAATTTTGACTCATCAAGCCACATGGGGATGGCGATGTCCGGTACCCACATGGGCATGAGTGGCGGGCATATGGCCATGGGACGGATGGGCATCAAGCTGGATACCTCCTCTGTTCCGGCCGGCAAAGTAACCTTTGAGGTGACGAACAGCTCCAGGGTCATGGTGCATGAGATGGTTGTGGCCCCGGTCGCCGACAAAAACACGCCTTTACCCTATTCCCGGGAGACCCAGAAAGTGGATGAAGACAAGGCCGGTCACCTCGGGGAAGTGGCGGAGCTGGAACCGGGTGATTCGGGTGCGCTGACGCTCACGCTCAAACCGGGGACCTACATTCTCTATTGCAATATACCCGGTCACTACGCCCTGGGTATGTGGACGCTGCTGGAGGTCAGGGCAAACTGATTGTCATCGTTTGTCGCCACCGCCACAGTCGTCTGGCGGTGGTGCAGGCATGTGCTTTCTGACATCGCCATACAGTCCCGCCAAAGATTGAGCATGCGGTTACAGACCGGCTTCGCTAAGATAAGCGGACCGGTCCGAACCTCAAGGGATGCTCTCTATGCGACTGAAGCTGACTGTATTGACTGCCAGCCTGATACTGGCAGGGTGTGCCACCGCCGCCGATTTACCGATCTCTGCCGGTACGGGACCGAATCCGCAACTGCCGCCACCCCAGAATTCACTCTTCCCGACAGTCAATATTGCCAAAGCTGTCGGTTGGCCTGATGGCGGTCAACCGACACCCGCGGCAGGGACCAGTGTGAAGGCGTTTGCCAGCGGGCTCGACCATCCTCGCTGGCTGCATATTTTGCCCAATGGAGACGTGCTGGTGGCGGAAACCAATGCGCCCGACCGGCCTGACGACATGCCTGGAATAAAAGGCTGGTTTGCCGGCTGGATCATGGACCGGGCCGGCGCCGGAGTCGACAGTGCCAACCGGATCACGCTGCTGCGGGATACCGACGGAGATGGCGTTGCCGACCAGCGCTCAGCGTTCCTCACTGGCCTGAATTCCCCATTCGGCATGGCGCTGATTGGTGACAGCCTCTATGTTGCGAATACTGACGCCGTTGTGCGTTTTCCCTACCAGGCCGGCCAGACCCGGATTACCGCCAAAGGCGAGACCCTGGCGGAGTTGCCGGCCGGGTCCATTAATCATCACTGGACCAAAAACCTGATTGCGTCGCCGGATGGCAAGACCCTGTATGCGGCGGTCGGCTCCAACAGCAACATTGCGGAGAACGGC
>JAWVWU010000378.1:0-3182 GCA_033723595.1 Marinobacter sp.
ACCCGGGACAGCGAACCCGTCGCCTGTCAGACACAAAAAAGGCCGTCTCGCGACGGCCTTTTTACGACTGTTCTGACACACCGATCAGGCTGTGGCAGAGGTCTTCTTGGCAGTTGTCTTACGGGCTGCCGGCTTCTTCGGAGCGACATCCTTTTTAGCGGACTTTGCGGTTGCTGATACGTCGTCCGCCGCTTTCGAGACGGTGTCGGCGCCGTCAGCCGCTTCTTTCTCCAGCTTGGTCACCAGGTCAGCGGCGAAGCTGCCCAGACGCTCGTTCAGGCTGCGAAGCTGCCCGAACAGGCTGTCGCTGTAGCCGTCGTAGCGCTTGCGCAGGCTCTTGACGCTGTACCCACGCGCTTCAGCTTCCAGCTTTTCAGCGTAGTCAAACGGCTTGGCTGCCAGCTTCTTCTGCTGCTCTTCAGCGGCATTGATGCCCCGGTCCACGATGTCCTGAATCTGTTCCTGGTAGGTTTTAAGCTTACCCATGATATTTCTCCTTTACCGTTACGGTCAGTCATAGTGTCAGAACATCAGCCGGCTCCGACCGACGCTCTTTCTTCAAAATTCACTGCCACAATAGGCTCAGGAATTAGAATATTCATACTAATGCGTCATTCTCTTTCGACGGCGCCACCCTTCCCGCTCCCGGTGTCTTTACAGAACGTTCACTTGAAACAGGCGGGAGAATTCGCATAATCACGCATTGAGCTTTTTCACGCCTGGCTCCCCGCATTAGCCCGGTACTCAGGAACGCCCGTCCGGGCAAAACAGGAAACGTGAATGATCAGCGATATCCGATCGCCCCACGCCCGGTTTTTGAGCTGGCTGATGTGCATCGCGCTGACGTCGGGCTTGCTGGCACTGCAAGGGTGTCGCCAGGATCCGGGGGTCTCCGACACGGCTCAAGCCAGCACAACCGTCAATCCCAAACTGAGCTGGTCAGCACCCGCCACCCGCGAAGACGGCTCAAGACTGTATCCCGGCGAAATCAGCGGCTACCGGCTGTATTACCGGCTGCGCCACCAGTCATCGTTCCAGAGCATCACGCTGCACGGTGCCGAGACCACCCAGTTTTCGCTGGACCGGTTGCGACCCGGCGCCTATGAATTCTCGGTTACGACCATCGACAGTGACGGCCTAGAAAGTCGTCGATCAGGCCTGGTGTCGGTGGATGTGATCTGACAATCCGCCAGGCGGCGGCTGGAAGGTCTTGACGAGGGCGTGGCGACGCAGGTCGCTGACGACCAGACAGGCCGGTCGTGACCGAGTAAACGCTGGCTACCAGCGGAAGATTACCCAGCTTGGGATCAATAACTGCGACTTATCCTGCTGGATCCAGCCACCGTCGGAGGGTACCAGGTAGTATTCCGGGCCGACCGACGGCACCACCTTGATTTCCCGCAGCTCACCGTTAACCCGGTACTCGTAGAAGGTTGCTTTTTTCCCCGGCCGGATGACGATTTCCGGCTCACCGTCCACCGGCTGGTAATCCGACACGATGACGGGTTCATCCGGCTGTTTGGCGGGTTCATCCAGCACTGACTTATCCTTGGCTAATGCCGACATCGGAATCACGGCGATCAGAACAAGCAACCGGAAAACACAGGTCTTTTTCATGATAACCTTCTGCGTTGACTGTGTAGGTAATCTCTAGAGATTTACATAAGGTTTTACACTCTTCAATCACAATCCGGGTCCGATTTGATATGAATCAGCAACAGATCCCGCCAGTCGTTCTGGTCGACGGTTCCTCCTACCTGTTCCGGGCATTCCATGCCCTGCCACCACTGATGACCAGCCGCAATCATCCCACGGGTGCCATTAAAGGCGTCATCAGCATGATTCGGCGGCTGGAGCAGGACTTTCCGGGATCACGCATTGTGGTGGTGTTTGATGCCAAGGGTAAAACCTTTCGCAACGACCTTTACGAGGACTACAAGGCCAATCGACCGCCGATGCCCGAAGACCTGGCCTGCCAGATTGCCCCGATTCACGACATTATCCGCGCAATGGGCTTGCCGCTGCTCATTGTGCCCGGGGTTGAAGCTGACGATGTGATTGGCACCCTGGCGTACGAGGCCACCCACAAGGGGGTCGATGTGGTGATCTCCACCGGCGACAAGGACATGGCGCAACTGGTGAGCGACCATGTGACGCTCATTAACACGATGACCGAAACCCGGATGGATCGGGATGGCGTGGTCGACAAATTCGGCATCCGGCCAGAGCAGATCGTTGACTACCTGGCGCTGGTCGGCGACACCAGCGACAACATCCCCGGCGTCAACAAATGCGGTCCCAAAACCGCAGTCAAGTGGCTTCAGCAGTACCAGGACATCGATAACCTGATCGCCCATGCGGACGACATTGGCGGCAAAATCGGCGAGCATCTGCGGGCCGCACTCGACATGATTCCACTCAGTCGGGAACTGGCCACCATCAAAACCGACGTGGCACTGGACTGCGGAATTCAGGAACTGGACCCGACGCCACAGGACAACGAGCAGCTACTGTCCCTGTTCCGGGAATATGAATTCAAGAGCTGGGTGGCCGAACTGGAGGACGCACACGACAGCGGGTCGCAGGCCCCTGAACCAACGACCGCCACCGACATACCGGAACGGCGCTATTCCGTCATCACCGAGCAGACGGAACTGGATGGCTGGCTGGAACGCCTCGAGTCTGCGGCGCTGTTCGCGTTTGATACCGAGACCACCAGCCTCAACTACATGGATGCGCAGATTGTCGGCCTGTCGTTTGCCATCGAACCCGGCGAGGCGGCCTATGTCCCGCTTGGGCACGATTACATGGGCGCGCCGGAACAACTGGATCGCGAGGCCGTCCTGGCCCGGTTCAAGCCGCTGCTCGAGAATCCGGCAAAGGCCAAACTGGGGCAAAACCTCAAATACGACAAAAATGTCCTGGCCAACCACGGCATTTCCCTGGAAGGGATCGCTGAAGACACCATGCTCGAGTCCTATGTACTGAACTCGGTGAGCTCACGCCACGACATGGACTCCCTGGCCGCGAAATATCTCAATGAGACCACCATCACCTTTGAGTCGATTGCTGGCAAAGGCGCCAAACAGCTGACGTTCAACCAGATCGATCTCGCCCAGGCTGGCCCCTACGCGGCCGAAGATGCAGACATCACCCTGCGCCTCCACCAGGTGCTGCGCCCA
>JAWVWU010000379.1:0-3176 GCA_033723595.1 Marinobacter sp.
GACTACCGGCGGGCTTTCGGCAAAGCGCCGCCGCCGATCGTGGGCATCGGCATTATGTCGGACTCGGACAACACCGGCGAATCAGCCACGGCCTGGTACGGCGATATCACGCTCGATCCCTGAACGGCCGACCGGTCAGGGCAGCGGGAAGCCCGGCACCTTGTGACTGTAGCGTTCCGGCAGGACCTCGGCCTCACCGCGACTGACCAGGCGCAGCCAGGCGTCGTCAAACGCCCGCCGGATCGCCTCGGCCTCCGGGTTGGCGCGGGAAAACAGCCAGGCGCCGGTGCGGGAGCGGATGCGGGAATACTGGAGGTGCACGCCCGGCTCGCGACGCAGGATGTCCTCAACCGGCGGCTGATAATCCAGCAGATAATCACCCCGGTGCATTGTGAGCATATCGACCGCCGCCCGGTGGTCCGGCGCCCGGGTAACGCGAATGCGAGGATGGCTTTCGAGGTAGCCGTCAAGCCCACCGTAGGTGTAGCCAGCGATCAGGATCAGCGACTTGTCGTAGAAATCCTCGAACTGCTGGATGGGCGCATTGGCCTCGGTTGACCAGGCATCGAGCTGAACCGCCAGCGGGTGGGTATGGCTCTCGAGCACGTCATCGCTCAGGGCCGGAATATCGGTCAGACCCGGCCACAGGTCGATCTCGCCCTGGCGCAGATACAGGTAGGCCCGGCTGACGGGCACATAGATAAAGCGCAGGTCGAAGCCTGCCTCCTCCGCCACCTGCCGGGTCATGTCGACAAAAGTGCCGGCGGCGTGGCCGTTGGCATCCCGGTACTCATAGGGCGGGAATTCCACGTAGCCGACCCGCAATTCGGGGCGCTCTGCTGCGGCCGATGCGGGGCAGTTCAAAAGCAGGACCAACAGGCAAACGCCAGCAAGCAGGTGTCGGACCCGATGTAGGATTGGCCTCATGAATAGGTTCCAATGTCATGGACTAACACGTCGGGCGGCAGTTTACCCACCACGACTACGGGCAGACTATCAGTATTCACCACGAACGTAATGAGCGGGACTGTCAAACAGACGACCAGTTCAACCCGCGGGTTCCATTCCGGGCGATTCGGTCTGCCGTTGGTTCCATCGACCGGGGCACCGCTCAATCAGGCCAATGGCTTTGACATCAAACGCGGTACACTGGTCTTGGACACTCACGGATCCCGATTATGACAACCTCCCGGTCACCCTCAAGCCACCTGCGCTGGCCCGTGCTGGCAGCGGCCGTGTTGAACGGATTTGTCGGCGACTGGCTGGAGAAACAGGCCAATCCGCTGGCCATGCACCTTCAGATACGCCATCAGGGGCAGGCCCTGAATCCGTCCGGTCCGCAGGTTGACGCGCCCCGGCGGACATTGATACTGCTGGTTCACGGCCTCACCGAGCTGGAAACCATCTGGGACTTCCCCGGCGAGCCCGGACGCCATTACGCCAGCGAACTGGCCGGCCCGCTCAGCGCCACACCGCTTTGCCTGCGCTACAACACCGGTCGGGCCATTCACCGGAACGGCGACGACCTGGCCGACACCCTGGAACAACTGGTGAGCCACTGGCCGGTGCCGGTGGAAAACCTG
Source organism: Marinobacter sp. (assembly GCA_033723595.1). GTDB lineage: Bacteria > Pseudomonadota > Gammaproteobacteria > Pseudomonadales > Oleiphilaceae > Marinobacter. The sequence continues at coordinate 1,584 of JAWVWU010000379.1, forward strand.
ATCCTGATCGGCCACAGCATGGGCGGCCTGCTGATCCGCGCGGCCTGTCACAGCGGTTCAGAACGCCAGCATGGCTGGCCGGCGCTGGTCGACGCGTGCGTTTACCTGGGAACGCCCCACGACGGCTCCTGGCTGGCCCGGCTGGCCCGGGGCGGCGCCGGCCTGCTGCGTCAGATGCCCCGGGACTACCTCCGGGTGATCGGCGAAAGCATCGACCAGCGCAGTGAAGGCATTCACGACCTGAGCCGGGGCGACATCGTCGCTGATGCCGCAGACGCTCCGCCGCTGCTGCCCGGGGCCCGCCACTTTGCCATCGCGGGCTTGCTGGCAAAACAGCGGCGGCACCCGGTGAACGCCCTGTTCGGCGACGCGCTGGTTCAGGAAAACAGCGCCCGGGGCGCGGGCCGGCCGGGCTGGGCCCTCACCGACTACGCCTGTTTCACCGGCGTTGACCACATCCGGCTGACCCATCACGAGGACGTCTGCCGGAAACTCAAGGAGTGGCTGGTATGACACTGAAGACAGCGCACGAACCCAGTCGGGAAGACTGGTTGCTGGGCCTGGCCGATCTGATGGCAGCCGCCACCGAGGGCGGAGCGCGGCGGATCGAACGGGCGCATCTGGCCATCGCGGACGAGAGCTTCAACGTGCTCGCCAGCCTTGCGATCACCCGGCCGGTGAGCGAACCGATCCGGGTCATCCATCATGGCATCGCGCGCCTCAGTTACCGCTCAGTCGCGCTGGCAGCCGGACAGCTGAGGCCGTGGCTGCGGGCCGCCGTCAGATCAGATAGATCACGCACAACAGTCCCACCAGGGTCATAACGATGGTGTAGGGCAACGCCATCAGCACCATCCGGCCGTAGGACAGCCGCACCAGCGGCGCCACCGCCGAGGTGAGCAGGAACAGGAAGGCGGCCTGGCCGTTGGGCGTGGCGACGCTGGGCAGGTTGGTGCCGGTATTGATGGCCACCGCCAGCTGTTCAAAGTGTGCCTGACTGATTGCCCCCGCCTGCAGCGCCTGCTTGATTTCGCTGATATACACCGTCGCCACAAACACGTTGTCGCTGATCATCGAGAGCAGGCCGTTCGCCATGAAGAACATCCCCGGCTGCTGGGATTTGGGCAGGGTCAGAACGTAATCGATGATGGGGGTGAACAGATGCTGTTCGTGAATCACCGCGACAATCGCGAAGAACACCACCAGCAGTGACGTGAACGGCAGGGCTTCTTCGAACGCCTTGCCGATGCGGTGCTCTTCGGTGACACCGGTCAGTGAGGTGATCAGGATAATCACCAGCAAGCCGATCAGACCCACCTCGGCGATGTGAAAGGCCAGACCCACCACCAGCACCACCGCGGCGAATCCCTGCACCCAGAGCGCGGCCTGTTCCGCCGGGGTGCGCTTGGCACGCTCATCATCGGCGAAGGATTCCAGCACCTGGCGCACCGGTTTGGGCAGGCGCGCGCCGTAGCCAAACCAGCGCAGCTTTTCCAGCAGCCAGCAAGTGGTCAACCCGGCCACCAGCACCGGCATGCTGACCGGCGCGATGTTGCGGAAAAACGACACGAAGTCCCAGCCCACCACCTTGGC
>JAWVWU010000380.1:0-3171 GCA_033723595.1 Marinobacter sp.
CACGCTGCGCGCGCTCAGCCGGTTGCCACGCTGGCTGACAAACAGCGCGGGCTCATCGCCCGCCGCCAGGGAAGCTCGCACGTTGAGCCAGTCCTGAATAGCCAGGCGCGCCTTGCGGCCAATAGGCAGCATTCGCTCTTTATTGCCTTTACCCAGCACCCGTATCTCACCGGTACGGGTATCAAGGTGAGCCAGATCCACCCCGACCAGTTCGGCCAGGCGCAGTCCGGAGGAATAGATCAGTTCGAAAATAGCCCGATCGCGGATTTCAAGTGGCTCGTCCACCCGCCGGCTCAACAACTGATCAAGCTGGTCGACATCCGCAACACCAGGCAGGCGTCGTCCGGATTTCGGCGCACGAATATCCAGGGCCGGGTTATCGGCGACCGCTTTCTCGCGCAGCAGATAATGGTAATAGCGACGGATTGAGGACAGATGGCGAGCGATACTGCGACCGGCCAGACCCGCTTCACTCAGATACGCGACATAGCGCCTGAGGCGCGTCTGATCGACCGCTGACCAGTCCGGGCAGGCCTGGTCGGCAAGGAAGCCCTGAAAGCGCAACAGGTCGCGACGGTAGTTATTGCAGGTGTGTGGCGACTGACGCCGCTCTGAGGCCAGGTGTTCAATGAAGCCTTCAATCCAGCGGATCGGCGGCCCGCCAACCGAATCCGCGGCGACAGGGGGAGTCAGCGCCGGGCCGGACATAGTCAGCGGGACTCGGCGACGGCTTCTGTGACGGGTTCGAGGGCAGCCGTGTGCCGCTGGAGCATCGGCGTCAACAAACGACTCAGGGTGTCGCTGATGTAGGTCAGGAACAGGGCGCCCATACTCTGGTCAAAGTAACCGGGCTCGCAGCTGCCCACTGCAAAGACACCCACCAGCTCGTTATGCCTGAGCGGCACCAGCGCGACCGATACCACCGGTTCGACCCGGTCCGGGAACAGGAAACTGCGCTCACTTTCATCAAAGTGCCCGCAGACTGCGCGCTCGCCATCGAGCAGGTTACCCAGGCGCGCCTGGGCCTCTTCCGGCGCTACCACATGCAAGGCGCCCTCCGGACTGACGGGGAGCGGACGATCCGTGAACAACAGTACCGAGGCGGCATCAAGGCCGAAATCACCACGAATACTGTCGTCGATTGCCGCCGCCAGGTCGTTGAGCGATGTTGCTTCAATCACCTGCATCAACAGGCGTTTGGTTTTTTCAAACAGACGGTCGTTGTGACGGGCAATGGACACCAGCTCGACCAGTTCATGGCGGAGGGTGTCGCGCTGCTCCCGGAACAGATGAACCTGACGTTCAACCAGCGAGATAGCGCGACCACTGTCGTGGGGAAGCGTTAACTGACGCAGCAATTCGTCCTGCTCGACAAAAAAATTCGGGTGGCTGCGCAGATAATCGGCAACCTGTTCCTGAGTGAGCTCCCCGGCCTTCTTTTGGGCCGTTTGATCGTCCATTGTGTTCTCCTTCAGTCACCCGCCCCGACATGGGACGGGTGTCGATGCACATCGACTGCCTAGCGCCGCTGACGACCCGCACGCTCGGGCCGCCGACCGCGACGTGCACCAGGCTCTGCGGGCAGGCGTAACTCGCCTTCAAAGACCCGCGAGGTCGGCCCATCCATCATAACAGGGGACCCCTCACCCTGCCATTCGATCACCAGGCGGCCGCCGCGCAGGGTCATCTCGACCCGCTGATCCAGCAGGCCGCGCAACTGGCCCGCTACCACGGCAGCGCAGGCACCACTGCCACAGGCCAGGGTCTCGCCGGCGCCGCGCTCAAAAACGCGAAGACGGGCGTGCCCGCGGTCCACTACCTGCATGAAGCCGATGTTGGCCCGAGACGGAAAGCGCGGATGCCGCTCGAGTGCCGGCCCCAGCCGCTCAACCGGGGCCGAGTCCACATCGTCAACCAACAGCACGGCGTGGGGATTGCCCATGGAGACCGCGCTGAGTTCAACCTCTTCGCCGTCGACCGCCACCGTGTAGACAGCCTGATACTGATCCGCAGCGAACGGAATGGCCGCCGGTTTCAGCTCCGGAACGCCCATATTCACGGTGACCCAACCGTCCCGTCCGGAACGAAGCTCCAGTATGCCGCCGGCTGTCTGGACCCGGATCACCTTCTTGTTGGTCAGATGCTGGTCCCGGACGAAGCGGGCGAAACAGCGGGCACCGTTGCCGCACTGCTCCACTTCCGAGCCATCAGCGTTGAAAATCCGATACCGGAAATCCACTTCCGGCAGGCCCGGCGGCTCGACCACCAGCAGTTGGTCAAACCCGATGCCGAAATGACGGTCTGCCAACTGCCGGATCATGTCCGGTCGCAGGCGAAACGGCTGGCTGATGGCATCGATGACCATAAAGTCATTGCCCAGCCCATGCATCTTGGTAAACCTCACCAACGGGCCCTGTTGTCCGCGCCGCGCCTCCGTCATACCAACTCCCGTGCCGGCAGCCGGCTTTCCAGGCGCATTTGATCGTCCAGAGACTCACGAGCCCGCGCCACATGAACCCGGTCGCCATCGACCATCAGCTCGGGCGGCCGGTTGCGACTGTTGTAGTTGGAACTCATCACAAAGCCATAGGCGCCGGCAGACCGAACCGCCAGCAGATCGCCGGCCTGCAGGCTCAAGCGCCGGTCTTTGCCCAGAAAATCGCCGGTTTCACACACGGGCCCGACCAGGTCCCAGACCTTGTCGTTGCCGTCGTCACGGGGGGCGACCGGGATGATGTTCTGCCAGGCGCCGTAAAGTGCCGGGCGGATCAGGTCGTTCATGGCGGCATCAATCACCGCAAAGTTACGATGCTCCGTGCACTTCAGAAACTCCACCCGGGTCAGCAGAATGCCGGCGTTGGCGGCGATCGACCGCCCCGGCTCCAGCACCAGTTCCAGGTCCCGGTCACCCAGCCGCTCTGCGATCCGGGCGGTGTACTCGGCCGGCTGCGGCGGTGTTTCGTCGTTGTAGGTCACCCCCAGGCCACCACCCATATCGAGGTGATGGATGGCGATGCCGTCTGCCGCGAGCTGATCGATCAGCGCCAGCACCCGGTCGAGCGCATCCAGAAACGGCGCCACCGCGGTGAGCTGGGAGCCGATATGACAATCCACTCCGCGAATTGACAGGTGGGGCAGCCGGGCGGCCCGGGCGTAGACCGCAGGCGCCTC
>JAWVWU010000381.1:0-3152 GCA_033723595.1 Marinobacter sp.
ATCATCACCGGTGCCGGTATGGCCATGAGTCTGCTGGCGACCATTTATCCGGCCTGGCGCGCGTCCCGTGTCGATCCGGCGGAGGCCCTGCGATATGAATAATGCGACAGCATCAGACCGGGCAGATCAGCCGGTGATCGTGTGTGAACAGCTTACCCGCAGTTACCGGGAGGGCGCCGGCCGGCTGACGGTGTTTTCCGACATTTCCCTGCGGGTGGAAACCGGTGAGACGGTGGCCATCGTCGGCAGCAGTGGTGCCGGTAAAACGACGCTGCTGAATCTGCTTGGCGGTCTGGACAAGCCGACATCCGGGCACATCGCGATCTGCGGCACGGACATCCATGGGCTCAGTGAGGGCGGGCGGGCCCGGTTCCGTAATCGCCATTTGGGCTTTGTCTATCAGTTCCATCACCTGCTGCCTGAATTCACGGCGTTGGAGAATGTGATGATGCCCGGCGTGCTGGGCAGCCAGTCGGTTGGCGAAGCCAAACGCCGCGCCCGGGCGATACTGACCGAGGTTGGTCTGGAGCCACGCCTGGGTCACAAGCCCGGCGAGCTGTCCGGTGGCGAGCGTCAGCGCGTGGCCATTGCCCGGGCACTGGTGAACGAGCCTGAGTGTGTCCTGATGGACGAACCGACCGGCAACCTGGATGAAAAAACCGGTGAGGGCGTACTCAAGCTGATCGAGTCACTGCAGCAGCGCCTGGGGATTGCCTTTGTGGTCGTTACCCACGACATGCCGATGGCACGCCAGTTAGGGCGGGTTCTGCGGCTCGAAAAGGGCGAGCTGGTGGCTGAATAGGCATCGATGCGCGTCGATCGCGGACGGAACCCTAACGCCGGGGATCGAGTGGGCGGGAGCGCGAGTGGTGACGGCGCCGCCAGTCACTGCGGACCTTCCGGCGCCAGAGGAGCTGGATGACCAGGTAACTGATGCAGGCCCCGACCGTGGCGACCACCAGCGAGCCGAAATACAGGGGAATGCCGATTTCCACCAGCCGGTGACTGATCCACGACCACGACAGCTGGAACTCAAAGGTGATAACGGGCCGACCCAGCAGCCAGGCGCCGACCTTGTAGTTGAAATAGAACAACGGCGGCATGGTCAGGGGGTTGCTGATCCAGACCAGCGCAACGGACAGGGGCAGGTTGGCGTTCAGCATGACGGCAAACACCGCCGCGACCACCATCTGGAACGGCATCGGGATAAAGCACCAGAATACGCCAATCAGGAAAGCCCGGGCGACACCGTGTCGGTTGATGTGCCAGAGATTGGGTTCATGCAGGATATCGCCAAGGAAATGAAGCGAACGCATCGACTTCACTTTGTCGGGTGTTGGCAAATAGCGTTGCATGAACTTCTTCGGCATGGGAACCGGCTGCCTGTTCAGGGAATCGTCTGAGTTAAGGGCACGGAGTGCCTACCATTCGCTACGAGACTGTCGCGAAACGACTGCGCACGCTACCGATTGAGACAGTGTTCAAAAAGGGCAGGGACTTGCCCGGGAGTCAACAGTGCTAGCAGGGATTGCTGCCTTTTCGTGCGGAGTCATCTTACTTTATTGGACCGGCGTCGTTCCACCTTCAAATTTGCTGATGGCGGATGCGCTGCTGCTGGCTGTCCTGCTACTGGCAACCATCAAAGGCCCATGTCGAACCATCTGCCGCATGTCGGCCTGGGGTTTGGCCGGCTATCTGTGGGCGGCGATGTCCGGCGCGCAGCAGTTGGCGGCCACATTACCTGAGACGCTGGAGGGGCCGGTTCAGACCGTATCGGGGTACCTCTGCGATCTGCCCTCCCGCGGCGCTTGGCACAGTGTCCGCTTCAGTCTGTGTGTCGAGCACTGGTCCGGCCAGCCTGACGACCTTATCGGCACCAGCTTGCCCGAGCGGTTGCGTCTGGCCTGGTATGGCCCGGAGGCGACCCGCCAGCTACCGTCGCCGCTCACGGTAGCGGTGCGTCTCAAACGACCTCACGGCGCTGATAACCCCGTTGGCTTCCATTACGAAACCTGGCTATTTCGCCACGATTATGGCGCCACCGGCAGCGTCCAGTCTGTTCAGAACTGGCCAGCGGGTGACTGCGGCCCGGTTTGTCGCTATCACCAATGGCGAGGGCATCTTGCCAACGCCCTGCAGCAGCGGTTCGGCAACCTTCGCCATTTTGCACTGGTGGATGCGCTCTTGCTGGGGGATCGTGGTGGTCTGAGCCATGCTGACTGGCAAACCCTGAAGGCGACCGGGACCATTCATCTGGTGGCAATTTCCGGGTTGCACATCGGCCTGATTGCCCTTGGTTTTGGCCTGTGTGTCGGGTTGCTGTTGCGGTACCTGCCACAACACTGGATGGCGCCGTCCCACAAGCGCTGGGTTTTTTTCGGGGCCGGGCTGCTCGCCAGTGTGATCTATGCGCTGGCTGCCGGTTTTTCGGTGCCGACCCAGCGGGCGCTGATCATGTTGACCTGCGCCGGACTGATCGTGATCCGGGCCGGGCGTGTATCGCCCTGGTTCGGCTGGTTGTTGGCGCTGGCGCTAGTGCTTTTGCTGGATCCCCTGGCGCCGCTCGGGCGCGGTTTCTGGCTGTCGTTTGGCGCTGTCGCGGTGCTGATACTGATTTTTTCCGGCCGCGTACGCAGCGCGAGTGCCCGTTCAAGTCTTGTGGTGGCCCAGTGCGCAGTGTTTGCGGGCTTGTGGCCGGCACTGGCGATGATGGATCAGGCGCCGGCTGCGCTGGGTTGGCTGGCCAATCTGGTGGCCATTCCGTACGTCTCGCTGGTCGTGCTCCCGGTACTGATCGGTGGCGTCGTGGTTGTCACGCTGTTGCCGTCGCTGACAGCTCCGGTCGGAGCGCTTTTTGATCAGGTCCTGGGGGTGTTGTGGTGGTTTCTACGGGCCCTGGAAGCGCTGCCGACGCCAACGGTGTCGGTGTCGACAGCGATGGCGCTGGTGATCGCTGTCATCACCCTGGCCGCGCTGTGGATACCGGACCGACATCTGCGGTGGCTGACGCTGTCCATGCTGCTGAGCGTGCTGGCCTTGGGCACCTGGCCGGACCTCAAAGGCCCGGTACAGAACCGCTGGGTGAGTCGTCCGGAGGTCTGGGTCTGGGATGTGGGCCAGGGCCTGTCTGTCCTGGTGAGGGATCAGGACCA
>JAWVWU010000382.1:0-3142 GCA_033723595.1 Marinobacter sp.
CGCAGGCCCGGGTGCTGGATAAACAAGCCCCGACCCTGCTGGCGAAGAAAATCCGCCGCGCAGCGGTTGGCGGCAATCATGCAGTCTTCCACCAGCCGGTGGGCCTCATTCTGTATCGCTGGATCGATCTGCCGAATGCGGCGGTTCTCATCCAGGCGCAGGCGGAACTCCTGGCGTTCGGGGTTGACCAGGGCGTGGCTCGCCCGCCATTTGCGTAATACGCAGGCCACCTGGTGGAGCTGATCCAGGTTGTTCAGGACCGGTTCGGACAGCGCGCGGGTTTCATCATCGTCCCGGCCGTCGATCACCGCGGTCACCAGGTCATAGCTGAGTTTGCCCTGGGAGCGGATCACCGCCTGGTGAAAGCTGTAATCACCAAGGCTGCCGTCGTTGTTTACCTGCAGGTCACAGATCACGGCGAGCCGGTCGACACCCGGCAGTAGTGAACACAGCCGGGTGCTGAGCGAGTCAGGCAACATCGGCCTTGGCTCCCCGGGGAAGTAGATCGCGGTGGCGCGTTCCCGCGCCAGTTGTTCGGTCGGCCCGCCTGGGGCAATCATCGCTGCCGGGTCGGCGATGGCGATCGACAGCCGCCAGCCTGTGGCGTTGGGCTCGGCCAGCAGGGCGTCGTCCATGTCCTGGGTGCCGGGACTGTCGATGGTGACGTAGGGCTGGTCGGTCCGGTCTTCGCGCTGGGGCGCCTGTTCGGCAATGGTGGCCTCGCTGAGGGCCGCAATTTCGGTCTCGACCGCCTCGGGCCACTGCTCGTCCAGATCAAAACTGGCCAGGGTGAACGCGCGCTCAATGCCCGGATTGCCGGCCTTGCCCAGTATCTTGAGAATGCCGGCCTGGCCTTTGCCATCCGGAAACGGATGGCGGGTAATGCGACAGTGAATGAAATCATCGGGCTCTGCATTCAGCCGCTGCTTGGGCGGAATGAAGATCCAGCGATTGATGCCCGGGGTCTCCGGAACCACGAAATGGCCTTTACCCCGGATCTGGTATTTGCCCACGAAAGTGCCAAGCCGGGACTCCAGGCACTCCTCGATCACCGCTTGGGTCTTGCCCTTATCGGCGGGCTGCTCGGTCACTGTGACCCGGTCCCCCGGCAGTACTTTTTGCATTTCGTCAGGCGGCAGGAACAGGTCGCGGTCGTCGTCCAGTTTCACGAAGCCGAATCGGCCGTTGGTCGGTTTGATGGTGCCGGTGAGTACGACCTTGTTGTCCTTGATATCGGTTTTTAGCTGGCGCAACTGGCTGAGCGCGTCTGCGTTAAGCATGAAGAGAACCTGGCTGGAATGGCAATGTATGTTGGCCCGGAGTATACCGGTTTAGGCAGGCAGACGTCAGACCCTGATTGACCTTTCAGAGCTGTTGATTGCCGGTTGCTGCGCTGCCGATCAGCGCCGTGCGCCCGCACACGGAGCCTTTGACTGATTGTTGGTCACACTGTCGCGATTCGCTCCATCTCCTGGTCGTAAAAATGAGCTCGAAGGACTCGCAGAATTGCTCTAGACTTCGAATCAGGCAGAAATGAATTTTCGTTCATTTAATCTGTGGCCGTAGGTTGCGGTGCGGTATTACTGAGAGTTGTATGAACGCCAGGGAACGTCGTCAATATCACCGCCAGTCCTTCCAGCACGACGTGCTGCTTGTTCTTCGTGGCTATAATCCGGTTGGCTGTCGCATGGTCAATGTCTGTGACGGTGGCGTGCTGCTGAGCGACCTGCAGTCGCCGGAGGTGCTTGCCCTTCTGGCAAACCACCCGAATTGCCAGGTGATCCTGCATGTGACGTTGGGCGTTGATCCTCAGGCGCCGCGCGAGCAGGTTGCCGCTCGCCTCAAGCGCCAGGAAGGCACCACGGTCGGGCTGCAGTTCGAGTGGCCCGAAACCGCACTGGTTGCCAGACTCCTGCAAACTCGGCCCGCCGATCGACGTCACGTGCTCGTGAACGATCAGCTCAGGCGCCGTCTCTGGCAATCGCTCAACATAATGCTTCACCGGCAGCTTCAGGATCTTCTCGAGCAATTCGTTGAGACCGCTCTGGCCATGCTGGATCAGGCGGCCCGGGAGACGGCTTACGGTGATCGCATCCAGCCGCTCAAGGGCGCATACAAGCAGTTGGTCCGCACCCGCAGCACAATGGTTCAGGATTACCTGCAGGCCTTCGGTGACCGGATCGGCCGCCTGGAGGCGGCGTCCGCCGATGAATCCGGGGCTGGCCGGTCGGCACTGAAAATCGTTGAAAAAGCCCAGTTTGAAGATTGGCTCACGCTGCAAATGGTCGCCACCGGCGTTGCCGGCCGATACCAGAACCTTCTGTTCCGCCTGAACCAGCTGCTGTCCCAGCTTGCTGGCCAGACGCTGACGGATCGAAACAACCCGCTGGCCCCGCAGGCCTTGTGCGAACTGGTGCAACGCTGTGTCCACCGGGTCGGGTTCAATGCCCCGTCCATACCGTTGCTGTACGGCGCCTTTGAAAGCGTGCTGCAGACGCTCTGGCCGGTCATGATCGACGAGTTGACTCATCAGCTTACCGCCGGTGGCCTGCAGGCGCTGGACCTGGCGAGTATGCCACCCAACTGGTCCCGGCCGGATGATGATCCGGTTGAGCCGGCTGCATCCGACAAACCCGAACCGGAGGCGCACCCACCGGACCAGACGGCTCGCCACACCTCGAATGGCTCGACAACGAGCCGGGGTTCGGTGATGCGACTGGTGGGGCTGCGCCATGGCGTTGACGCGCGCGTTGACGAGATGGAGCCAGGCTGGTCACCGGCGCAGTTGAACACACTGCGCGGCGATCTGCGCCAGGCTCTGTCGGATTCCGCGATTGGTATTGAACAGGCGCTTGAGGATTGCCTGGCGGGCGCACCCGGGAACTCGCTCACCCTGGACGTCCAGACCCGTGACCGGGCCCGTTTGGCCGATCAGTTATTTGCGCCGCTGGACAGTCAGGCACGCTTGTCAGACAGCCTGCGTGAGCAGCTCCACCAGCTGCGCCTGCCGGTGCTGCAGACGCTGCTGGAATCTCCGGACTTTCTGGATAACCAGGCCCATCCGGCCCGGGCGATCATTAACAATCTGATGCAGCTGTGTCTGGCGGACCGGTCTGCCAGCAAGAGCCTCGAGAGTACGGTC
>JAWVWU010000383.1:0-3127 GCA_033723595.1 Marinobacter sp.
AGATCGCCTAGCCGATAATAGGGCTGGCCGTCTTCGCTCAGCAGGGATTCGAGATCGACGACCTGAATCTGGGCCACCAGCTCCACCATCAGCCGCTGCTCGGCGTTCAGGCCGGTCAGAGTAGAATCCCGCTGGGGCAGCTTTCGAACCTGCCGCTTCAAGCGCAGGCACTGGTAGCCGACGGACCGGGGTGTGCCCTCATCAAGCAAAAGCAGGTCGACAATGGCCATCGGATGCAGCTCGGTACGGTAGCGCCGGCGATAGGTCATCAGCGTATCCGCCATCCTCAGCACGGCTTCCATCAGGCTGGCGGGCGGATGTGGGTCAGTCACGAACACACTGTACAGGAGCGCAGTGGTTTTCTGGGCCCGCTCCAGATGCTGACCAATGTCCATGAACCGCAGCGCCTGGGTGCGACTCATGGTTTCGTTGTTGAGGCCGTAGATCGCCGACTGGAGCAGGATAATCTCGTCCAGCGCGCGAACCATGCGCGACGTCGAGCCGTGCGCGGGAAACTGGTTCAGGGCGTTCTGCAGTCGCTCCAGCACATACCAGGTGTCTTCACTGAAATACTCCCGCACCGACTGGGCATTCATGATCAGCGCCTGCAGCACCGCCAGCAGACCGTCCTTACGGTTCCGGTCGAACAACTGACTGAGCTGGGTCGTCAGTTCTTCGGCCGATTCCGTGGGCGTAAACGTGCCGTCATTGATTTTGCAGGCAAACTCGACCAGCGGCGTCAGGGTCGCCAGCTGATCTTCATTGGCCACGGTACTAACCAGCGGCAGTGATGCCCGGATCGCCCGGCAGGCCAGGTTCAGACGCTCACTGTAGCGGCCCAGCCAGAACAGGTGATCCGCAACCCGGCTGGGCAGAAGACCGGTCTTACGGGAGAGCCGGACGCTGGTGAGCGTGCTGTGCAGCAGGCTGACCGAGCGGCTGTTGTCGCTGGCCAGCCAGACATCCTTGGCCACAAACCGGGTCCCCAGTCCCTGTTGCAGCTGGACAGGGTCCTGATCACAGCGCGCCAGGCCACCCGGCAAGACCCGATCGCCGTCGTTGTTCTGGAGCACGAAGGTGCGCAAAGCGACCGATCGCGGCTGGAACATCTGCTCCTGCCAGACCGGCAGCGTGCTCAACGGCAGCACATCGCGCGCCAGGTAACGCTGCGGGTCTCGGGTGAGCGCCTCCGCCAGGGCTTCCCGCTTTTTCCGGCCAAGGCCAGCCACGGCAATGACCCGTTGTGGCGCATCAAGATCGTGAATAATCAGACCGTCCAGCCGGTCGAGTACACCCGGTAACTGCCCGGCCTCGCCACACCAGACCGTCGGCGCTGTCGGGATGATCAGGCTCTCCCCCAGCAGGCGCTCGCACAAACGTGCCATGTAGGGCAGGAAAGCGCCGCTGTCGACCAATGACGCCCCCGGCGGATTGCAGCACATCAGCGTGCCCTGGCGAATGCTCTGCAACAGGCCCGGACTGCCCGAGTCGCTGGCGCTCAATTCCAGCGGATCACTGAGCACATCCGGGGTGTATCTCAGCAACGCATCCATGGGCTGAAGGCCGCTGAGCGTTTTCAGCCACAGCCGGCCCTCCCGGAACATCAGGTCGGCGCCGTGAACCAGCGCCATATCAAGGTAGTTGGCCAGGAACGCATGCTCGAAATACTGGCCGTCGCGGGCGTGCTGGGTCATCAGACCGATCAGCGGTTCGCTGCCATAAGGCGTCAGGGGCACCAGCGTTTTCTGGAGCTGCTTGAAATAGCCGGCGAGCTGGCGCTTTTTGAAATACTTGTCGAGCTCCGGCACCACCTGGTTCAGCGCAATGCGGTTCTCCAGCACATAGCCCAGACCGCCCGGCACCTGGGTGCTGTCCCCGTAGACCACAAACTGGCCGGACGCGTCCCGGCCCACATCGCAGCCAAGCTGCAGCAACCAGTCACCGCCGTCTGGCAACAGCTCGTGACACGGGAGAAGATAGTGGCTGTTCCGGTAGATGACTTCCGGCGGAATCACGCCTTCCTTGAGCAGGGTCTGATCGCCGTAGATATCCTCAAGCGCCGCTGACAGTATGCGCCGACGCTGAACCAGTCCGGCTTCCAACTGCTGCCATTCGGCACCGTCAATCAGCCAGGGCAGCAGATCCAGGGTTCGATTCTGCTGGCGCTGGGGGTCAAACATGGCCCCGTGCTCGCGAAGCTGGTGCTGGAGATCGGAGGTCAGGCCCGCCAGTGCTTCGGGCCCCTGTTCGACCAGCCACCCGAGGACTCGGCTCCAGTCGGCCTCGGCTGACCGTGGCAACCATTCATCCATGCCCCGGTGTCGGCTTCTGTACGCTTCGGTCAGCGCTGCCAGAGACAGGGAAGTCTCGCTTCGGGACATGGCAAACCCTTATGAACCGGTCAGGAGTCCGGCATTTTGAGTGAGTCGGAAATCAGTACGTTATGCAGTTCTATCAGACCGGCCTGAACCGTGTCGATCAGCTCGTGCAGCTGCTGCGTGGTCAGCCCGTGAAGGCTGTCAGAGTCTACCGCCTTTCGTAATTTCGCAACAGTAGCCAACGTGTTTTCCGGGTTCGGCAGGTGGCGGACGGCCTGCTCGATCTTGTTCAGGCAGTAACCGACCGAGCGGGGAAACGCGGCGTAGTTGAGCAGGAAGTCAATCACGTCGGTGTCGCCCTCCTCCTGGGCGAAATAACGCTGATAGGACTCGGTCCCGCCCAGCGCACTGAGCAATGAACTCCACTGGAAGTGGCGGCGGGTATGACGCCTGGACGCCGGCGTGAGTTGCTGAAGAATCAACACGTCCATGATGCGGGTGGTCATGTCCGCACGCTCAAGGTACAGACCAATATTGAGCAACCCATAGGTGTCATCCCGGAGCATGGTCGCATCCATGACCCCCATCACCATCTGGCAGCGGCGGACGACTTCAACCATCAGGCTGTAGCGGGCGCCCCGAGTCGAGGCCAGCGTGCATTCGGACTGCACAAACAAATGCAGCGAATTGATCTCTTCCCAGAAATCCCGGGGAATCACCTCCCGCACGCAGCGGGCGTTGGTCCGGACCTGGCTGCAGGAATGCCGGAGTGACACCGGGCTGTCGTCCGCCACGATCAGGTAGTGCAT
>JAWVWU010000384.1:0-3122 GCA_033723595.1 Marinobacter sp.
AACCCGGATTTCCGAGCTCGAGGCGGACCTCACGTTTTACAAGAATATCATGGCACCGTCCGAAACCAGTGAAGGCTTGCAGGTGGACCGGCTGAACCTTCAGCCTGCCAGGGGCAAGCGTCACTACGACTTCAAGCTGGTTTTAACGCAGGTCGGTGACAACAGCAGCTACATCTCGGGCCTGGTCGCGGTAAACGTAATCGGCAACCAGAAGGGCGAAAAACAGGTCATCGCGTTGCGGGATCTGTCCGAGGACATCGAGGATCTGGGCGTAAAGTTCCGCTTTCGCTACTTTCAGGACGTCGAGGGCGAACTGGTCCTGCCGGATGGCTTCAAACCGCTTGAGATACAGGTTGTCGCACAGGCGAAAGGTTCGAAAGCGACCAAGGCGGAACGGACGTTCGACTGGTCGTCATTAACGGAGAGATAACATGTTTGGCAACAAGAAAGCTCAGAAGCCGCGTCGTCCAGTGGGACATTTCGACACGCTGGTTTCCCGCAAGACCACAGTGGCCGGTGATGTTCACTTCTCAGGTGGTTTGCACGTCGATGGGTGTGTCCGTGGCCGGGTGGTCGCCGAGGAAGGCAGCGATGCGGTTCTGCGGCTGTCCGAAGTAGGCGAGATCGAAGGCGACATCGTGGCGCCTCACGTCATCATTAACGGAACGGTGCACGGAGACGTTTACGCGTCCGGCCATCTTGAACTGGCTGCGAAAGCCTCCATACATGGTAACGTCTATTACAATCTGATCGAGATGGCGATGGGTGCTCAGGTAAACGGTAGCCTGGTGCATCAGAGCGAACCGATTGGGTTGCTTGGTCAGCAGCAGGCCAGGGTCCAGTCAGATTCAGCCGCGCGTGAGGTTGATGACAGTCTGGAGAGTGAGGACGAAAAAGCTGAATAGTTGATTGTTTTAGTCAGGAATATGATAATAACTCTGACCGTGTATGTTGAGTTCCGGAGGCCCCATTGAGTGTTGTCCAGCAGCAAATGCCAACCCCGCTTTTCTTCAGCGACAGCGCCATCGCCAAGGTGCGCGAATTGGTCGAAGAAGAAGAGAATCCGAACCTCAAACTGCGGGTTTATGTGACCGGCGGTGGGTGTTCGGGCTTTCAGTACGGCTTTTCGTTCGATGACAGTCAGGACGAGGACGATACGGCGATTGAAAAAGATGGCGCCACACTTCTGGTGGATCCGATGAGCTATCAGTATCTCGTCGGTGCGACGATTGAATATACCGAAGGCTTGCAGGGGTCTCAGTTTATCGTCAATAACCCCAATGCCAGCTCGACCTGTGGCTGTGGTTCCTCGTTCTCCATTTGATCAGAGCGCCGGGCGCCACGACGTTTTTCTTAGTCCCGGCCCCGCCTGAACGCGGTGAGATTCACGGCCAGTAGATTGCACCGAGGATACGTTCCCCACGCGCACCGGTCACCGCAGGAAGATTGCCGGGCAGTCGGGCCAGAGTCTGCCGCGCGAGCCAGGCAAAGGCCGTTGCCTCGACCCACTGAGGATCAACGCCCACGTCGCTGGTCGTATGCACAGGCATCGGATTGCATGCCTGTCGCAAGCGCTGCACCAGCACCGGATTTTTCGCCCCGCCGCCGCAGATGAAAATTTTCTGGTCCGGCTCAGGCGGTAATTGCCGGGCGATGGAAGTGACGGTCAGTTCGAGCAGCGTGCGCTGCACGTCCGATGGCAAGACCTTCGGGTGACGATGAAGAATGGTCCTGATCCAGTCCAGGTTGAACTTTTCTTTACCGGTGCTTTTCGGTGCGGGTTGATCGAAGTAGGCATCCGTGAGCATGTCGCTCAGCAAGGCCTGATCAATCCGGCCCTCCGCGGCCCACTGTCCGTTTTCATCGAAGTGCCTCCCGGTCTGATTCAGACACCACGCATCCATCAGCGAATTGCCTGGCCCGGTATCGAAACCGGTCGCTGGCTGGCTTTTGTCGGCTGGTAGCCGGCTTATATTGGCTATGCCGCCGATATTGATGATGCATCGGTTTTCTTGATCGTCGCCGAACACTGCCTGGTGGAAGGCCGGCACCAGCGGTGCCCCCTGACCCCCGGCTGCCATGTCCCTGCGACGGAAGTCGCCGACGGTGGTCACGCCGGTTATTTCTGCGATCAGGTTGGGATCGCCAATTTGCAGGGTAAAGGGAGAGCGGCCCTCTGGCTTGTGGCGCACAGTCTGGCCGTGGCTGCCGATGGCCGCCACGTCGCTCGCTGATAAAGCGCCGGACTTGATGACTTCGAGTGCGGCCCGTGCGAATAGCTCGCCCAGGATGTGGTCGAGTTCACCGAGGTCATCCGGTGTGCCTTCATTCTGGCTCAGGCGTTCCAGACGGCTGCGAACGTCATCCGGATAGGACGTGGAGTGGTGTTGAAGTAACTCTGGCTGTCCATTTTTAAAGCTGACCAACACGGCGTCTATGCCGTCCATGCTGGTTCCTGACATAAGGCCGATGTAGGCAGACGGTGATTCGCCTGCCATGGTTATTCGCCCTTTGCCAGGGTGAGCGGACCGGCGTCCTGATAGGTTTCAAGCTGTGCCAGGGTCATCTCCGTTTTGGTCTTGAAGCGGGCCAGTTCTGATTTGGGAACGGGGGCCGCGTCGGGCAGTTTCACGGTCACCGGATTTCGGGGCGCGCCATTCACGCGGAACTCGTAATGCAGGTGAGGGCCGGTGGCAAGCCCGGTCTGGCCAACATAGCCGATTACCTGTCCCTGCTTGACGTGCTTGCCCGACCGGATACCCCGGGCAAAACCATTCATGTGGCCATAAAGCGTGGTGATGTTGTAGCCGTGCTGGATCACGATCGCATTGCCGTATCCGCCTTTTCGGCCAGCGTAGACGATTTTGCCTTCACCGGCGGCCTTGATCGGGGTGCCCGTGGAGGCTGCGTAGTCTGTTCCCTTGTGGGCACGGATCGTATTCAGTACGGGGTGTTTGCGGTGAAGATTAAAGCTTGATGAAATGCGTGCGAAATCCACCGGTGTGCGCAGAAAGGCCTTGCGCATGCTTCGTCCTTCGGGCGTGTAGTAATCGCTGTTACCGTCTTTGTCGGTATACAGCACCGCTGAATAATTCTGGTTCTGATTGTAAAAAGTCGCAGCC
>JAWVWU010000385.1:0-3121 GCA_033723595.1 Marinobacter sp.
GGCTGTTGCAGTTTGTCCATGTAGGCGTTCAGTTGTTCCTTGATGTTGGCGTCCAACATAGGTGTTCCCCTCTCACTGGTGAATCCGACGAATCAGCTCGGTACGAGCGACAAAATTGATGGTGAAACAATAGGTTTTTGCAGGTTAAAGCTCAAATTGATTGACCAAAAGATTTTAATAGCAATTTGCTATTGTCAGGCCCGGCACCGTTAACCAGATACAAAAAAGGCCCGCAAAGCGGGCCTTTCCATTCGCTTTACCAATTCTGGAAAGCTTAGATCTTACCGACCAGGTCCAGTGACGGGGTCAGCGTTTCTTCACCTTCTTTCCACTTGGCCGGGCAGACCTCACCCGGATGGTTGCGCACGTACTGAGCGGCTTTCACCTTGCGCAGCAGGTCGTCAGCGTCACGACCGATGCCTTCAGCGGTCATTTCCACCGCCTGGATGATGCCGTCCGGATCGATCAGGAAGGTCGCGCGGTCGGCCAGACCCTGACCTTCGCGCATGACACCGAAGTTGTTGGTGATGGTGCCGGTCTGATCGCCCACCATGTAGTACCGGATCTTGGCGATGGTGTCAGAGCTGCCATGCCACGCTTTGTGGGTGAAGTGGGTGTCGGTGGAGACCGAGAACACTTCCACGCCCAGGCGCTTGAGCTCTTCGTATTTGTCCGCCACGTCGCCCAGCTCGGTCGGGCACACAAACGTGAAATCGGCCGGGTAGAAGAAAAATACGGCCCACTTGCCTTTTACATCAGCTTCCGAAATCTCGACGAACTCGCCGTTCTTGAACGCCGTGGCGTTAAAGGGTTTGATCTCGCTGTTGATAATTGCCATATGCGGTAGCTCCTTGAGTGAATGTAAAAGTGACTTAGCTGGGCGACAAGGTATTGATTTCGTCGGGTCACTACAAGTTAATAGTTTTTAGTAGTTCGATAAACAAATACTATAACTGACCGGTCAAGGCGAACGCCTGACCGGGAGGACGACCCATGTGCAAGCGCAAGGCCCGGGCGAGCCGGCCTGACACGGGGATCAGCGGACCGCAATGACGCGGTCCCGATGTTGCTTGTCAGTGACCTGTCTGCGCCTTCAGGAAAGCGCGCAGTGCCTCATTCACCGGCTCAGGATGCGACAGGTTGGCCGCATGCCCCGCCCCCGGAACAACCACCAGTCGGGCATCCGGCAGTTTCGATGCCATTACCTCGGCGCGCTCCATGGGAATCGCCACGTCGGCGTCACCGTGCAGGATCAGAGTCGGCTTGTGGATCTCGGGCAGGCGGTCGGTGATGTCGTCGCGGCCGGCCAGGGTCTGGAAATTGCCGGCGATGTTGACGGGCTTGAAACCGCGCCACTTCGCCTTCCAGAACTCGGCATCGGGGAAGTTCTGACCCAGAATGATGTAGGCAATCGTGTCCCCCAGCTCCCGGGTCAGACCCTGAGAAATGAAGGTCTCGATCATCTGCTGATAAGCCGGAACTTTTTCCTCGAGCTCGGGGCCTGCCTGGCTGTCGATCATCACCAGGGCCTTCACCACCTCCGGATGCGTCAGCGCACAGCGCAGCGACAGAAAGCCCCCCTGGGACATGCCCACCAGCACCGCCTGTTCGACCCCCAGGTATCCGAGCAGGGCCGCCAGGTCATCGGCCGAGTCGTAATAGCTGAACGGCGTGAGTTCGTCACCGGCGGTCTCGCCGTGCCCCCGCTCATCCCAGGTTATGCAGCGATACTGATCGCGAAAGGCCGCAACCTGAGGGGCGAACATGTCATGGTCCATCATCAGACCGTGGGAAAACACCACCGCCGGCCCGGAGCCACCGGTGTCCTCGTAGTAAAGATGCTGGCCGTTCACGTCTGCGTAGGGCATTTTATTCTCCTTGTCGGGTGCCGGTTCAAACACAGTGGCCCGCCAGACACAACCTGTCGCCATCGCCTGCAGCGACGGTCACGCCTGCCCGGGCCGTCTGTCCGAGCATAAGAGCCCATCCGTTATAAATCGAATGCGCGGTGCTGATAGCCCTTAATGCACCGTATTGATCCGGCCGCCGGCCACCCGTCCATCCACGGTCGACGTTACCGACGATTGGCGCGGTCAGGCTCCGGCCCGACTCACGTCAACCAATAGTTCGACCAGCTCGTCGGGTTTGTTGCTCAGTACCATGTGATTGGTTGCGATCTCGTGGCAGCGCCAGGCCTCGGAGTCGCTGGCATGGGCGGCCGCGGCGGCAAACTGGGCGTAGCCGATATCGGCAGGATCGCTCTTCGAGGCACGGATGTAGGTGAGAGAAAACGGAAACGACTCCAGTGGCCGCGACAGCCGGACTGGCTCCTGGAAGGTCGCAACGGGTTGCGGCACCCGCCGGGCGTTCTGGAAAATGCCCTCGTCGGGATCATCGAACGTGCGCGGCGCCGGCGGCAGAAACGCCGACATGCCCAGTTCGATCACCGGCTGAGGCTTGTTGATCATATCGAGCACACTCTCGCCGGCCGCCGGTACGAAGGCATCCAGATAGACCAGATGTGACACCCGCTCGGCGATGTGGTCGAGGCAACCGGTAATGACCGACCCGCCGTAGGAATACCCCAGCAGGACAATATCATGCAGGTCCTCGTAGAGGATCAGGTTGACGACATCCTGCACATGGGTACTCAGGCTGACCTGTGGACTGGCCAGGTGCACGCGCTCACCCAGCCCGGTCAGCGACGGTGTGAACACCTCGTGGCCACGAGCCTGCAACAACCGCCGCACTGTCCGAAAACCGAACGAGCCTGCCCAGGCGCCATGAACCAGTACGAACGTTGCCATGTTGTTCTCCTTTGCGTCCGGAAATCACCCGCCGCCGATAGTGCCGATGTTCTGATCAATAGGTGCCGGTGTTCTGATCAATAGTAGCCGTTTATTCCCGTCGGTCACCCGGGAATACGCCCAGTCACTGCTCAGTTTGCCGATCGTTCCGCCAGCGCGTAATCAATCGCGGCACAGACCGCCGCCACCTGGGCCGCGTTGCATTGTTCGGCAGTTGCACGGGGGCTGTCGGGATAAACCTCGGTGGTGGTTCGGAAGGGCGCGGCGGTGACACAGGCACACAGCCCCATCTGCCTGAGCGGGTACTGGATGAC
>JAWVWU010000386.1:0-3118 GCA_033723595.1 Marinobacter sp.
ACGCATGCTGCCGCAGGTGGGGCATATCCAGTTTGCCGACAACCCCGGTCGTCACGAACCCGGGACCGGAGAAATCAACCTGGCGGGGGTATTCAGGGCGATCGATGCCATGGGCTATGACGGTTGGGTGAGTGCAGAATACCATCCGCTGAGCACAACCACCGAGGGACTGGGTTGGCTGAATGCCGCGGAACAGCGGTGCTGACCGTCGCCAATGGCGACACCCTCTTACAAGATCGTAACTGGCCGCCGGCCCGTCTTGGCCGTAGGCTGGGCCAACAGATTAACTCGGATCAATCGTCAACTGGGAGGGTTACCGGTGAAAGCGCTGGTTATTGAAGACGATCAGGATGTTGCAACCTATCTTATCAAGGGACTAAAAGAATCCGACTTTGTAGTTGATCACGCCGCCGACGGCAAAGACGGCCTGATGCTGGCCGCCAGTGAAGAATACGACATCATGATTGTGGATCGTATGCTGCCGGGCATGGACGGGCTGGCGATTATCAAGACCGTACGGGCGACGGGCAACCAGGTTCCGGTGCTGATTCTCAGTGCCCTCGGCGACGTCGACGACCGGGTTGAAGGACTGCGCGGTGGCGGCGACGACTACCTCACCAAGCCCTTCTCGTTCACCGAGTTGCTGGCACGGATCGAATCCCTGGTGCGGCGGAACCGTCAGACTGCGGAAACCGAGACGGTGCTGAAAGTCGCCGACCTCGAAATGGACCTGCTGGCGCGTACCGTCAAGCGGGCCGGCCACAACATTGATGTTCAGCCCCGGGAATTCCGTCTGCTGGAGTATCTGATGCGTAATGCCGGTCAGGTCGTCACGCGGACCATGCTGCTGGAAAAAGTCTGGGATTATCATTTCGATCCCCAGACCAACGTCATTGATGTTCACATCAGCCGGCTGCGGGCCAAGATCGACAAAGAATTCGAGACGCCACTTCTGCAGACCATCCGGGGCGCTGGGTACATGCTGCGTGAAACTGCTTAGTCAGCTAAAAACGTCAACGTTTCAGCTCGCTCTGCTGTACATGGTGGTGTTTGCCACCTCGGTATTCTTGTTGCTCGCGTTCATTTACTGGCGTACCGCCGGTTTCATGACCGCGCAGACCGATGAAACCATTGAGGCGGAGATTGCCGGTCTCGCGGAGCAATACCGGGGGCGCGGCATCAACGGGCTGATTACGCTCATTCGGGAGCGGGTATCCCGGGATCCGAACGCAAAGTCCCTGTATCTATTCACCACCGACGACTACGTCAAGCTTGCCGGCAATCTCAAGTCGTGGCCGGAAAAGGCCCAGTCAAACAGTGGCTGGATCAATTTCACCCTCGATGAAAAAGTCGGCTGGTCCGGTCCCAAACGCCAGGCCCGCGCCCGGGTGTTCGAGGTGCAGGGCGGCCTGCGCCTGCTGGTCGGGCGCGACGTGGACGATCTCACCACGCTCAAGAAGCTGATAGAAACCGCGATCAACTGGGGCATGGGGATCACCCTTGCGCTTGCTCTGCTCGGTGGGTTTCTGATGAGTCGCAGCACCACCCGCCGTATCGAGGTGATCAACAACACCTCACGCAAGATCATGAACGGGCATCTGTCACTGCGCATACCGACGCGCGGCACCCAGGATGATTTCGACCAGTTGGCTGACAACCTGAACCGCATGCTCGACCGGATCGTCTACCTGATGGAAGGTATCCGCCACGTTTCCGACAGCATTGCCCACGACTTGAGGACGCCGCTCACCCGGTTACGCAACCAGCTTGAGTCCACGCTGATGGCGGTCGACAACGACGAAGCCCGGGAGCAGGCCGGCCGCGCGGTGGCCGAGGCCGACCAGCTGCTGGCCACGTTCAACGCCCTGTTGCGGATTGCGCGGCTGGAAACCCGGGGCAACAGTGCTGATATGAAGGCGATTTCGCTGGGCCTCCTGGTCAGTGATGCCTGTGAACTCTACGAAGCGCTTGCCGAGGACAAGCATCAGTACTTCGAGCAGTCGCTGGACGAGCAGGTCATGATTGAAGGCGATCGGGATCTGTTGTTCCAGATGGTCAGCAATCTGATCGACAACGCGATCAAGTACACCCCGGAACAGGGCGAAATCGCCGTCAGGGTCCGGTTTGACGGACCTGATGCCATTCTGGAGGTCAGTGACAGCGGTATTGGTATTCCTGACAGCGAAAAAGATCAGGTCTTCCAGCGCTTCTACCGGGTTGGCAAAAGCCGCTCACTGCCCGGTAACGGGCTCGGTCTGAGTCTGGTGAGTGCCGTAACAGAGATCCACCAGGGCACCATTGAGCTCAGCGACCATCACCCCGGGCAGGAAAACCCGGGTCTGACCGTTCAGGTCCGACTGCCCGGTCTGCAGGCGGAGAAAAAACGCATCAAGGCAACGACCGCAAAGGCGCTGCCCGCCAGTGACAGCGAGGCGCCCGCCCCGGATTCGACGGACGAGCCCCCCGCGGAAGGCGAGGTTTCCGGAACGACCCGCAGCGCTTGAGCCGCAGGACCGAAACGCAGACTCGTTGACCGATCAGGCCTTGCCGCGCAGCCGGCTCAGCGGTTTGCGGATGAACTCGGCGCGTGCCTCCAGAGAGTGCCTGAGCGTTTCAAAGTCCACTTTGCGACGATCTAATCGCGCCTGGAGACTGTCCCACTCCCCTTCCAGATGATGTTGTTCGGCCATCAGAAAAGCCGCCAGGTTGTGACGGTTGACCCGTGTGGTGATTCCAAGCTGATCAAGTCGATAGCCCAGATGATCCAGCCCGGTCAGTGCGGTATTGATCAGTGTTTTTGTGTCCATGAGTCACATCCCTTCCAGAAATCGATCGGACCCCGGTCCGTTAAGGACTCGAAGCGTAGTAGGGCTCGCTAGAGTGGACAACCTAATTTTCCGGTCAGTCAGGTAACGTCTGACAGAAACGTAATCAGCAAGCCACCTCCGGGTAACTCCGGGTATGCAGAATAGAGTATGAAGGTCACGAAGCGAGCGTCAAAGCCTGACCGGTTTTCTGATTCGCAACAGTGCTTGCATTCAGAGCTTGCTTCATCCTCCAGCACAGCGCTAGCCTTACCCCGCCTTTGCGGGGTTTTTTTTGAACTCCCGAAATCGAT
>JAWVWU010000387.1:0-3116 GCA_033723595.1 Marinobacter sp.
CCCTGTACCGCGCCGTTCATCAGGGTTCAACCCGATCAGGCGCTGGACTCTGGCGTTGTTGCTGTTGGTTCCCGCGTTTCACCTGAATGCTGAACCACGCCACTACACCATTGATCCGGACCACTTTGCGATTCAGTTCGGCATCAATCATCTGGGTTATGAAACCGTGCTCGGCTTTTTCCTCGACGCACAGGGGGAATTCCAGTACGACGCCGAGGCCGGCACGGTGCCGTCGGGCAAGGTGACCGTAGCCACCAAAAGCGTGTTCACCAACCATGACGAGCGCGATCACCATGTGCGGTCATCGGATTTTCTGAGCGCCGATGACTTTCCGACGATCGTCTACCAGGTCACGGGCTTCGAGAAAACCGGCGACAACACCGGAAAGCTGATGGGCAATCTGACCCTGCGCGGTCAGACGCATCCAGTGACCCTGGACGTTACCCTGAACAAGGCGGCGGTGTATCCCTTCGGGCACAAGTCCTACACCCTTGGCCTGTCCGCCCGCACCACCATCAGGCGCAGCGACTGGGGTATGACCTATGCGCTGGACCCGCTGCTGGTCGGGGACGAGGTCGATCTGCGATTCGAGCTGGAAGCCATTCAGGACTGACCGTTCAGAGGCTTTACACGGCGGGGGCGCCGGCTTTGATCATTTGCTTGTGCGTCCCGTCACATTCCCGCAACAAAACGACACAATCCCGCTGAATCCGTTGCCTCGGCACACGCGGCTATGTATGTTTTTCATACAATAGCCACTCAATAAGAACGTGACGCGGTTGTCAGCTTTCACCAACAGGTCATCGTCTCAGGCCCGGGGACACCGCTCACCCTGACAAAGAGCCTTGCCATGCCTGTACGCGGTCTGTTGATCATTGCCTCGCTGGTTGCCGGTGCTGCCGGACTGGGCTATCTGGCCGCCGTCGACAATACAGGTCAGCTCCCGGCTGCGATGGTGCCGTCCCCCGGCACAAGCAACGCGATACCAAACAAGCCCACCCGGGCCGTCGCTGCCCAGCCGCCGTCCCCTCAATCGCCCCCGCCGGATGACAACCCGCTCAAATTCATGCTTGCCAGCGTGGCGGAGCAGTATCAGCAGTCATCCCGCTATCCGCCCTACTCCCTGCCGCTGTCCGAGGCACAGGCGAAAGCTTACCGCGGCAACGTCTACGAACCGGTGGTGTTGCCACTGGCCGATGGTGGGCACTTTACCGTGACACTGGAAAAGTTCCGTTTTACCCGGGGCGAGGACATTCTGGTGGTGGCTCAGTTGTCTGGCCCCCCGGTGGTCGCCCCGGCCATGCGCGCCCGGCTCGAATCAACCAGGGACCAGACCGCGCTGGACAGCACAACCTTGCAACAGCAGAGCGATGGTCTCTTTCAAGGCACGCTCGACAGCGATGTTGACCCGGGCGAGTACCGGCTGATTGTTGAGGCCACGGTCGACGGTAAGCCGCTGAAGCACGTGTCCACCCTGACCGTTGAACCGGATCTGGGAGACTTCACCGGGCTGGGCGAAGCCAGTGTGATGGATAACAACCTGGTCATCCCCGTTGAGTTTGATGCCCGGGCAAGCGGTTTCTACCGCCTCAGCGCGCAATTGTACAACCAGGGTCGTCCGCTGGCCCAGTTGAGTGCCGAGCGGCATCTGGACAGCACCGCCTCGACGATTACCCTGCGCGCCCATGGCTCGGTGCTCGCCGGTAAAGACATCACCGGCCAGCTTCAGCTGAAAGGCCTGCAGATTCAACGCCTGCCCGCTCGCCCGGGTGACCGCACCGACTATGCCTTCGGCCCGGACGGCGGATTCGACTTCTCCCCGCCGGATCTTGACGGTCTGCGCAATACCCGCGCCGGGGATCCCGAATCGGAGCAACGTGCCGCCATGCTCAAAGCCATGGTGGACGGACTCTGATCACAGCCGCCTGAGGCTGTGCCATTCAGCAGTGATCAATAACAACAACGCAGGAAAGACGGAGCAAACATGAAAATAACAACCAAAATAGCGGCCCTGGCTGCCCTGACTACCGGGCTGTTCGCGGCTGACGCCAGCGCTCAGCTGGCCGGTCACAATGTCATCCTGGTGCACGGGTTCCAGCAACAGGACCTGTCCAATCCACCGGCTGACATGGACGCCATCAAGGCCGCCGGTGCCGACTACTGGCGGACGTTCTGGCTGGCCCGGTCTGATGCCCGCATCGACTACGGCAGCAATGGCCGCGTGGAGGGCTCCATCGCCCAGCAGGCCTACCGCCAGATCAAGTCAATCAGTCAGCGGGGGTTGTGTAACAACTACTGCATCATCGTATCTCACTCCACCGGGGATCTGGTTACCCGTTATCTGCTGGCCAATCAGGCACGCTGGTTACAGGCCGACGGCCTGCCGCCGCTGAAAATCCTGACCTCCCTGGATTTCTCCGGGGCCGGTGGTGGCACCGATCTGGCGAATCTGGCGATCAGCGTTGCGTACAACGACAGCTGGTATCTGGAGCCGGTGAAGGCCGCCGTGAAGGCCTTCGTGGGCATCGACCCGAGACCGGGCAAGATGGGCGTGGTCAACGACCTGCAAACCAACGTCGCCCGCAACCTGGCGGTCGCACCTAATACGATCCCCCGCATCCGGCTGGTTGCCGGCGGTTCTTCGTATGGCGGTCTGACTAGCCCGTTCATTGCCGGTGAGGACGACGGCGTGGTGCCGATTCACTCGTCCTGCGGGGCGACGACAGCCACCGGAATCGACTCCTGTGTGTCCAACCTGAGCATGGGCGGCAAGGTGAGCAGTCAGGATGGGCCAGACGCCCTTTACTACAATCACTACCCGGTCCTGATGAACGCCGGAGTGTCTCACAGCGGCGTACTGGGCACCGAAACCGGCAATATTTCGGTACCGGTGGTCAACAACACCACCCTGAACGGGTTCCAGGTGGACTTTGCCAGCCGCACGTACAACAAGCGTGCCTGGTGGCAGTGGTGGGGGGCCGGCGACCAGTACATCGAGGTGCCCAATTCAGACCAGACCGACATGTCATCACTGGTGTACAGCACACTCAACAACTGATGCAGTGAATCAGACTGGCACGACGGGCCCGAAGGCCGGTCGTGCCAGTTCCTGCCCC
>JAWVWU010000388.1:0-3110 GCA_033723595.1 Marinobacter sp.
ACACCCGGATTGTCTGATTGATCTCTCAGTTACGAGCAATCAGGGCGTTAGGCCCACCATCGTCATTTTGAAGCGCCAGAAAGCAGAAAAGCCTGTCAGAGACAGGCCTTTCTTCACTAATGGTAGCGGGGAGCAGGCGCGGTCAAGCGACTGCGGCAGCAGCGTCACTCGCGCGCCAGCGCACATAGTGCTGACACAAAAGCCACCGCCAGAAAGCAGAAAGGCCTGTCAGAGACAGGCCTTTCTTCACTAATGGTAGCGGGGGCTGGATTCGAACCAACGACCTTCGGGTTATGAGCCCGACGAGCTACCAGACTGCTCCACCCCGCATCAAACTGTATTCACCTTTTCAACGACTGAGACGACTCTGGGTCGGGCTCATAAGCCGAAGGTCGGTGACTCCCTTCGGCTTTCGTGGGTTGGGGAGCCCGACGAGCTACCAGACTGCTCCACCCCGCATCAAACTTTGGTCAATCAGCGCTTGGCGCGATGACTAACGTGGAGCGCATGGTACGGACCGCACCTAGGTAAGTCAACGGAAAACCAGAAAAAACGGTCACCGCTCGAGAATGGCGGTCACGCCCTGACCTCCCGCCGCGCAAATGGATATCAGCCCTCGCCCACTGCCGCGCTGTTCCAACTGTTTTGCCAGGGTGGCGATGATGCGGGCGCCAGTGGCGGCAAAGGGATGGCCCGTCGCCAGGCTGCTGCCTTTGGGGTTCAGACGCGTGCGATCGATTGCCCCGAGCGGCTGGTCCCGACCGAGCCGGTCCCGGCAGAATGCCGGATCCTCCCAGGCTTTTAATGTCGCGAGAACCTGGGCGGCGAAGGCCTCGTGGATTTCGTAGATGTCGAAGTCCTGAAGGCTGATACCCGCCCGGTCCAACAGCCGTGGCACTGCGTAGGCCGGCGCCATCAACAGTCCTTCCTTCTTGTCGACAAAATCGACGGCGGCCACCTCCGAAAACGTCAGGTACGCCTGCACGGGTAATTTTCGGGCCTTGGCCCAAGCCTCGCTGGCCAGTAGCACGCAGGAGGCGCCGTCGGTCAGAGCGGTGCTGTTCGCGGCCGTCATGGTGCCATGCTCATAATCGAAACAGGGTTTCAGGCTGGCCAGTTTTTCCAACGAGGTATCAGGACGCAGAATATTATCTCGGG
Organism: Marinobacter sp.; assembly: GCA_033723595.1. Lineage (GTDB taxonomy): Bacteria > Pseudomonadota > Gammaproteobacteria > Pseudomonadales > Oleiphilaceae > Marinobacter. The sequence goes on from JAWVWU010000388.1 coordinate 1,159, forward strand.
TCAGGCCAGCCAGCGGCGTCATCAACCCGTCGAAAAAGCCGTCCTGATAGGCGGCGGCAAGTTTCTGGTGGCTGTCATAGGTCAACTGGTCCTGCTCGTCACGGGGAATCGACCATTCGTGGGCCGTGATCTGGCAGTGATCGCCCATCGACAACCCGGTTCTGGGCTCGCCATTGCGCGGAATAGACGGCACAAGGTGTCCCGGGCGAAAGCGCGCCACTATCTTCAGCCGCTCTGTTACCGATTTAGCCCGATTCAGGTCGAGCAAAATATCCCTCAGCCCTTCACTGATCCCGATCGGAGCGTCGGACGTGGTATCGGTTCCACCCGCAATACCACACTCAATCTGACCAAGCGCAATTTTATTGGCCACCAGAATCGCAGCCTCCAGGCCCGTGCCGCAGGCCTGCTGTACATCATAAGCCGGGGTTTCCGGCGCAAGTCCTGAGCTGAGGACCGATTCCCGGGTGAGATTAAAATCGCTGGAATGCTTGATTACCGCCCCTGCGGCGACTTCTCCCATGCGCTGACCCTGTAAGTCAAAACGATCCACCAGACCGCGCAGGGCCGATATCAGCATGTCCTGGTTGCTCAGCTTGCTATAGACAGTATTGGATCGGGCGAACGGTATCCGGTTACCGCCAATAATGGCGACGCGTCGCACCGATTGCTGTCGCGGCGACTTTGCCTTGCCGGTGTTTGTCTTTTTTGCCTGTTCCATAGTGAATCCCTGAGCATTCAAACAAAATGGTTTACCGACTGTCGCGCCCAGACCGGCCGGATAAGGTGTCATGGCCATCACTCCGCGGCGCCCCCACGACACCATCAGACCGGACGAAACAGCCGCCAAAATTGTGCGTGCTTACGAGTCTAACCATTACGCGACCGGGCTCATTGGCATCGGTGACAGCCGACCAGTCGCATTGAGTCAATTCAAATGGTCATCGTTCCCCTACCATGTTGCCATTAAACTGTTCGCTAACCCGCCCGATACGCCGGCACTACTTAACAAGGACTTTAATCATGGCAGACCTGTATCTCAAACTCGTTAACACCCCGGTAGGCAAAACCGCAGCCCAGTCTCTGGGGCTTCCCTCCCCGGTCACATTGAACCGTTTGCGTCGGCCCGACCAGCCATTCATCGAAGGTAACGTGCTGATCGGCGCCGCCAACGGCGGCAAAGCGGTTGCCCATCTGGGTGCGATTCTGGCTTCAGGTGCCGCGACACTCTTTCATGCCAGCGGCGCGGACCGCCTGACCGATTCGGCGAAAGCCGGTAACCGGGCGCAAGCGGTCGACCTTGGCAAAGACGATTCGCACCGCTACAACGCGCTGGTCTTCGATGCCACGGGCATAGAGGACACGCGCCAACTCCGTGCACTCTACGATTTTTTCCACCCGACCATCCGGAAACTGACCATAAACGCTCGGGTTCTCGTCATCGGACTCGATCCCCATACCTGCAAGTCCCCCGTGAAGGCCGCATCACAACAGGCGCTGGAGGGTTTCACCCGCAGCGTCGGAAAGGAAATCGGCAAAAAAGGGGCAACCGCCAACCTTATCCGGCTTGCCGGCGGGGCGGAAAAAAATCTGGAGTCAACGGTCCGGTTCTTCCTGTCGGCTCGCTCGGCTTATGTCTCAGGCCAGTGCGTGCGCATCAGCCGAGGCGGCACAACCGACCGTCCAGATAGCCAGGTGGCCCCCCTGAAACAGAAAACGGCTCTGGTTACCGGGGCGTCCCGGGGCATTGGCGCTGCGATCGCACGCACGCTGGCCCGGGACGGGGCAACTGTTATTGTGCTGGACATTCCTGCCACCGAGTCAGAACTCAAACAGGTGGCTGACGAGATTGGCGGGCAGGCGCTGGCCTGCGATATCACCGCAGACTCGGCGCCGGATCAGATCGCCGACTTTGTAAGCAACCATTCCGACGGTCTCGATATGATTGTTCA
>JAWVWU010000389.1:0-3104 GCA_033723595.1 Marinobacter sp.
CGGTTCTACCTCCGATACCTATTTCCCGAAAATGATGGACACCCTGGGCGTGAAGTATGAGCGCCGCAACGGTAGCTGGTCTGACCTCGGTGGTCAGCTTCAGGATGGCCTGATTGACGTTGTCGCGTTCGCGGCCGGCATTCCCATTCCGGCGGTCAGCCAGCTGGAGGTTCAGGCCAAGGTGAACATCATCGAGTTCACGCCGGAAGAGCAGAAAAAGCTGATTGACGCCTTCCCGGTCGCCGAGTTCACCATTCCCAAGAGCACCTATACGTCGCTGAAGAAAGATGCCCGTGCGGTCTCCATGTGGAACTTTGCCATCGCCAACTGTGACGAGCCGGAAAGCCTGGTCTATGAAATGACCAAGCTGACCATGGAAAACAACGCCAAGATGATGTCCATCCACAAGGCAGCCCGCTCCACACTGCCTGAAAACTACAGCAAGAATACCTTTATTCCGTGGCACCCGGGCGCGGCCCGCTGGTTCAACGAAAACGGGTATCCGATCAAGGCCAGCATGATCAAGTAAATCCTCGGGGGCCGCTTCTGGCCCCGGTTCTGGCTGGCCGGCGTCTGCCGGCCAGACCGCTTTTTCGGATTCAGGTGCCCCATGACAACCACAGAACAAGATTCCACGCAGGCAACACCCCTGCCGACCACCGACGCGGTGCTGGCGGAGGGCGTTGACGAAGAGCCTGTTGAACCCAATCGCCGACTGTTTGAAGGCTGGCTGCTGCGGGCGGTGTCCCTGTTGGCCATCGCCTATTCGGCGTTTCACCTGTACACCCTCAATATTGCGCCGCTGGAGACCTGGTCCTTCCGGATTATCCACGTCTGCGGCGCGCTGGTGCTGGGTTACATCCTGTTTTCCGGCGCTCGTTTTTCGGACGCCGACAAGCCGCCGCGTCGCTGGATCAACTGGGCTGCCCTGATCCTGCTGGTGCCGGCGGTTTATGCGCTGGTGCAGACCGGCTTGATGTACCGCATGGTCGCCGGTGGTGCCCTGCGGATCCCGGAGGCCATGGAAACCTGGCAGTACGGCTGGCCACTGCTGGTCGCAACCGGCCTGGCGATTGTCCTGGGCTGGTTCTATCAGGGCCGGCGTAATGCCTTCAGCCTGCCGGATCTGGTGCTGATCGTCTGCTCGATTGCCGTTGCCTCCTATTTGCTGGTGGTTTACAACTCCATGATGCGGATGTCCACGGGCACCCCGTTTGCCCCGGTCGGTATCTCGTTTGCGGCGATTGCCGGCACCGCCGTCATCATGGAAATGACCCGTCGCCTGACCGGTCTGGCCCTGGTGATCATTGCCCTGGTGTTTCTGGCCTATGTGTTTGCCGGCCCCTATCTGCCGGGTTTCCTGGGCTATCCCGGGCTGTCTGTGGAGCGTTTTTTCAGCCAGGTCTATACCGACGCCGGCGTGCTGGGGCCGACCACTGCCGTCTCCTCGACCTACATCATCCTGTTCATTATCTTTGCCGCCTTCCTGCAGGCTTCCAAGGTCGGTGACTTTTTTGTCAATTTTGCCTTCGCCGTTGCCGGTCGTTCCCGGGGTGGTCCGGCCAAGGTGGCGATCTTCGCCTCCGGCCTGATGGGCATGATCAATGGCACCAGTGCCGGCAACGTGGTGTCGACCGGTTCGCTGACGATCCCGCTGATGAAAAAGGTGGGCTACAGCAAGAAGTCCGCCGGTGCGGTGGAAGCGGCGGCGTCGACTGGTGGGCAGATCATGCCGCCAATCATGGGTGCCGGGGCCTTCATCATGGCCGAAATTACCGGGATTCCGTACACCGAGATTGCCATTGCGGCGGTCATTCCGGCCATTCTGTATTTCGTCTCGGTTTACTTCATGGTGGATTTCGAGGCGGCTCGTACCGGCATGCGCGGTATGCGCAACGATGAGTTGCCATCCCTGAAGCGGCTGGCGAAACAGTGTTACCTGTTCGTACCCATTATCATTCTGGTGGTGGCGTTGTTTGTGGGCTACTCGGTCATTCGGGCGGGTACGCTGGCCACGGTGTCCGCGGCCGTGGTGAGCTGGCTGTCGCCGAACAAGATGGGGATCCGCTCCATTTTGCATGCGCTGAACCTGGCCAGTGTGATGTCGATCCAGATCATCACCGTCTGCGCCTGTGCCGGGGTCATCGTCGGGGTCATTTCCCTGACCGGTGTCGGCGCCCGCTTTTCGTCCCTGCTGCTGGGCGTGGCCGAACACAGTCAACTGCTGGCGCTGATTTTCGCGATGCTGATTTCCATCCTGCTGGGCATGGGCATGCCGACCACGGCCGCGTATGCGGTGGCCGCCTCGGTGGTGGCGCCGGGCCTGGTGCAACTGGGCATTGACCCGCTGACCGCGCATTTCTTTGTGTTCTACTTTGCCGTGGTCTCAGCCATCACGCCTCCGGTGGCGCTGGCCTCCTACGCGGCCGCGGGCATTTCCGGGGCCAACGCCATGGAAACCTCAGTGGCGTCGTTCAAGATCGGCCTGGCCGCGTTCATCGTGCCGTTCATGTTCTTCTATAATGGCGCACTGCTGATGAACGCGGGCGTGTTTGATATCGCCCGGGCGCTGGTGACCGCCGTCTTCGGAGTCTACATGCTGTCCGGCTCGGTGCAGGGCTGGTTCCTCAATGCCAGCGCACCGGTGGCGATGCGCCTGATGCTGATGGTGGCGGCCCTGCTGATGATTGCCGGCGGCTTGATGACTGACCTCGCCGGTATTGCCCTGGCCGTGGTGATCTTCTTCCTGCAGAAGCGGCGAGACGTCGGCAAACCGATCACTGAGTAAGGGGCGACCTAAACCTGTCGGTGATCGTCAGACGGACAACCGGAAAAGCGCGTTACCGGTTGTCCGTCTTCCGCCCGCTGGTTACGCTGGGCGCTGTGCTTCAGAGCGATTAATCATGAACTTCCGGATGTGGGCCGCAGTCGGCTTTATGGTCACCATGTTCCTGTCCTGGCAGCTGGGTGGCTGGGCCGGGTATCGTCTGGTCGAGCGGGAGAGCCGCGAAGAGTCGTTTCGTTACAGTCAGTTGGTGGCCAACGAACTGAACCGCTATCGTCCGATCCCGGAGCTGATGGCCGAGCACCCCCTGCTGCTGTCC
>JAWVWU010000390.1:0-3104 GCA_033723595.1 Marinobacter sp.
ATCCGACGTCGTGTCTGCGGTCTCTTCACCCATGAACGGCTCGGCATCGTCCGGGTCCAGGAAGCCGGTGACGATATCGCTGATGCGGCCTTCGTTCTCGATGATCCGCTCATACGCCTGGATGACGGTGCCGGTGGTGCCGGGGAAGTGAGCGACGGCGGCCATCACATCACGGATGCCTTCTTCGATACGCTTGGCGATGACAATCTCGCCTTCCCGGGTCAGCAGCTCCACGGTACCCATTTCACGCATGTACATACGGACTGGGTCGGTGGTGCGACCAGCATCGGACTCCACGGCGGCCAATGCGGCCGCGGCTTCGGCAGCTGCCGCTTCGTCGGCGGTGGAATCACCGTCGGTCATCAGCAGTGTGTCGGCATCGGGTGCGACTTCAGAAACCTGGATGCCCATGTCGTTGATCATCCGGATGATGTCTTCAACCTGGTCCGGGTCGGCTATGTCTTCCGGGAGGTGGTCGTTCACCTCTGCGTAAGTCAGGTAACCTTGTTCTTTGCCTCGGGCAATGAGGTCTTTCAAACGTGATTTTTGCGAATTGCCTGACATAGACACCCTGTGAACTCGCTTATGAAAGGAAAAAAGTTAAACAGCCATTATAGCTGTCGCCTATTCGGTCCGCCACCAAATGGTTAGATGGTGATCAGACGGCCAAGTTTCAAGTGCTGTTCGCCTGGCGGCACTTGTCCGGGCTTGATGTGGCCCTGTTGGCGTGTCGCTCAGGACGGATCCTGACGGCTGAGCCGTTGTAATTCCTGACGCTCGGCGTCGGTCAGGTCGCGAATGCTGCGTTTCTCAGTCAGCAGGGCGGCGAGCCGCTGTTTATGGGCGGCCTCCCGGTTTGGCGTCAGCATCTGGCGTGCGCCGGCCAGTGCGTTTTCCCGGGACGGCAAATGCTCGATTCCGTCAAACAGCCGGTAGAAGCGGCCGTGTGCCTGACTGTCCAGCGCCAGGGCCGCCATCAGGCGACGCTTGTCGCGAATGTCCCGGCTCATGATCCACTCGGCAAACTGTCGGGCCTGATGCAATTGACGGTCCTCCCGGCACAGTCCCTGAAGCTCGGTGGCCATCTCCGGAGCTTCCAGTAGCGCCTGGCACAGCATGACGTCCTTGCTCAGCTTTACGTCCACCGGCGCTTCCGCGATGCGTTCGGCATCTTTGCCAAACCGGCCATACCGGTTAGTGCCGCCGGTGCGTTCGCGCTTGGCCTGCCAGTCGCGCCGGTTACCGCACAGTCGCAGCATTTCATGCCACATGGCGTCCCGCAGCGTACTGCGCGGCATTTTATTGAGCAGGGGCTCGGCCCGTGACCGGAGTTCTCCCCGATGTTCCGGCAGCGTGAGGTCAAGCCCCTCGCTCTGGCGGTCAAACAGGTAGCGCGACAGCGGCGTGGCGCCGTCGATGCGCTTGCGGAATGCCTCCGCCCCTTCCTTGCGCACCAGCGTGTCCGGGTCTTCACCGTCCGGCAGCATCAAAAACTGCAGGTGCAGGCCGTCCGTCAACAGCTCCAGTGCATTCTCCATGGCCCGGTCAGCCGCGCGGAAGCCGGCGCTGTCGCCATCAAAACAGAACACCAGGTGCCGGACCTGGCGCAGCAGCGCGGTCAGGCTGTCCTGGTTGGTTGCCGTGCCCAGGGTGGCAACCGCGTCGTGGATGCCGTGCTGGGCCAGGGCAATAACGTCCATGTAGCCTTCGACCACCAACAGGCGATCCAGCTGCCGGGTGGCCTGTCGGGCTTCAAACAGCCCATAGATTTCCCGACTCTTGTGGAATACATCCGATTCCGGCGAGTTGATGTATTTGGCCTTGTCGTCGCCCAGCGTGCGGCCGCCAAAGGCCACGGTTTTGCCCCGGGTATTGCGGATCGGGAACATGACCCGGTTGCGAAACAGGTCCCGGAGCCGGCCGTAGCGGTCCGATATCGTGCCGGTTTCAAGCAACGGTGCCCGCAATTCTTCACTGATCGCGTCGGACAGGGCCGTGCCGGTGCCGGGCGCAAAGCCGAGCTGATACAGCTCGATGATGCTCGAATCCAGGCCACGCTGGGCCAGATAGTCCCGGGCAAAGGCTCCGTCTGAGCGATTCAGGGCCGACTGAAAGAAGCGACTGGCAAACTCCAGTGCGTCGGTCAGGGTACGAGCCTGCTGCATTTCCTGGCGCGCCACCTGATCGTAGGGCACTTCCAGTCCGGCACGACGGGCCAGCTCTTCGACGGCATCGGTGAACCCAAGGCCATCGAATTCCCGCACAAAGCTGATCGCGTCGCCATGGGCGCCGCAGCCAAAGCAGTGGTAAAACCCCTTGTCCGGTCGGACGTTGAACGACGGTGTTTTTTCGTCGTGGAACGGGCAGCGGGCCTTGTAGTTACTGCCTGCTTTCTTGAGCGTGATGCGGGAACCGATCAGCTCGGCCAGATCCACGCGATCCAGCAGATCTTCAACAAATCGTTGAGGGATCAGTCCGCTCATGAGTTCTCCGCTACCAGCACCGGGCTGATAAAATCACCATAGCCAAAAATGCCGCCGAAGCCAGGCCCCGGCGGCATTTTGGGTTCGCGTCGGCTACCGGTCGGAAGCGACGCGATCGGTCTCGCGTGACGCAATAGCGACTTAGTACAGACGCTCGAACTTGCGCTGTTCCCGCTGAAGCTTCTTGAGATGACGCTTGACGGCAGCGGCCGCCTTGCGCTTACGAACAGCCGTTGGCTTTTCGTAATGCTCACGACGACGAACTTCAGACAGCACGCCGGCTTTCTCGCAGGAGCGCTTGAAGCGACGCAGGGCTACGTCAAACGGTTCATTCTCTTTCACTTTGACAGCTGGCATTCGACAATCACCTACCTAATAGAATCGGTTCCAGTTTCGGAAGAGTGCAGACAGGTCTACCTGTGTCGTCTTGCGGCACACGGCGACTTGTTGCTCGCCAGCCTTGTACTGCGTTCTCTTCGACTCGATGCCTGACCGGATTGATCAAAACTCAGCCAGTGCATATTTAAGGGCGGCAATGATAGCGCCTCCCACACGGAAAGGTCAATGTCTTCCCGATTAAACTGGGGGGATTCGTCCGCATTCTGGTAAAATGCCGCCCGC
>JAWVWU010000391.1:0-3104 GCA_033723595.1 Marinobacter sp.
CAGGGTTTGCGCCAGATTGGCCAGCACCTGACGGGTCTGTGCCTCAATGCCACCCGGCACGACGTCGCCCGCGGCATCGATGGGAATCTGTGCGGTGAACAGTAAACCGTTGCCCACCGTCGCCCATGCCAACGGCGCTTTGGAAGCAGGCAAGCCTGTATCAACTGGATAGGGATTCATGATGTGTCCTCAGTCGTTGTCGGTACCGGCGGCACCGGCCTCTTGCCGGGACGCATCGGATGATTCAACCAGTAGCCGGCTGGCCAGCACTTTCAGCTGTTCCCAGAGCGCGTCACTGACTTCGATGCCGTCATGCAGGGAGTGGTTCATCAGCGCCGCCAGCGAGTGTTCGCTCTGCTGAATCAGATCGGTCAGCGGCACACCAGACCGCAGGCCCGGCAGCAGGTCCACGTGCGAGGCCATAATCAGGGTGATGCCATCGTTGGGTTCAACATCGTCCGGCACCTGATCCACGGTGTAAGCGCACAGCTCGGGCTCCTCATGACCGGCGCGAAAACCGACCACCTGTTCGGTCAGCGGTGTATGGGCGTTACGCCAGAAGGCGGTGACGTTCATGTTCCGGCGTGCAATCCGTGACAGATAGCCGATGATCAGTATTCTGTTGTGGCAGTGACGAATCTTGGTGACCGACAGCCCGCGCGCCCGGGCCTTGGCATACCCCAGCTCCACGGCGAGGTTGGCGTTACCGAGAATGGTGTGGCCGTGGGCATCCAGCACGCTGACATCCGCGTCCTGGTAAATGACACTCGGCGGCTGATGTCCCTCATTGAGCAGATAATCGAGACTGTTTTTAAGGGCCAGCAACCCATAGAGCCCATGGGCATCCATCCAGGCCACCATATCGGCGGCATCGACGGCATCACCGTCATCAAACCCGAGTCCGGCAAATGCCTTGCGACACAGTCCCTGTAACTCGTTGAACGAGACTTTCACGATCGTCGCTCCGGGCCTGACCGCTCATGACGCTCGCGGGACGGTTCCAGCGGGAAACTCCAGTCGTCGAGCGCCTCGGCCGTCTGTGCGGGATCACCCAGGTCGCTGACCAGTGGCGCGCCCTGGAACAGGGTGACCCTCACCCAGCGATCGGACTTGGGATCGAACCGGCTGGCACCGAAAAACGACAGTTTGGTCCGCAACAGGTGCATGGGCTTCATGCTGCGGTGCCACAGGTTGGCGCGGATTTCTCCGTAGGCTGTCCCGGCCATGGTCTGAATGCGGCGCACACACTCTTTCTGGCGAGGATGGGCGAGCAGAAATTCCACCACCAGGGCGCGCGGGTGCGTCGCAGTAAAGTCGCGCAGCAGGTGGTAGCACCGGCAAATTCTCGGGCCGATTGCCACCGCCAGTTCACGGTCGGCCCCCTGTTCCGAGGCCCGGACGCCCAAACGGGGCTCTTCTTTTTCGACCGAGCGATACCAGAACCAGTAGTTGTCGTCAGCAGACTGCTCGTCGTATTTCAGCGCCCAGTCGAAGTGGGACTCGATCAACGCCTGAAGGCGCTCCACTCGCATATCGGGCTGAAGCTCCATGGTCTCGATACAGCCAAGCTCGTCTTCCAGTGTGTCAATCAGCGTCGGATAGAGCTCGATCAGCAGGGTATTGACCAACTCCTGGGCTTCCAGCGAGCAGGTGGCCTGTGCCCAGCGAATCAGCCTTTGCCAGAGTTCCGGGTGGGGAGGTGTCTGCCTGAGCCAGTCAATCACCTGATTCACCGAGTCGACGGTGGCCCGGTTTCGCGTACTCTGATCCAGGTCTTCGGTTTTTGTCTGCTCCAGGTGGCGGCAGGCTCGCTCCAGAAGCTCCAGCAAGCGGGCCCGGTCGCCGTCGGACACCGGCTGAATACGGGCGTAGGCCAGGGCCTGTTCCCGGCTGTGGACCCACTGCTCGATCAGTTGCGGGTGATTGATCAGGAACGGCGCCATGCCCAGACCGGTGGAATTACCAATCCCCAAGTACCGTTGCAGGTCCAGGGCCAGCGGCACCGCGGAGTCAGGCGCCTGCTGACGCGCGAGAAAGTCGACCTGCTCAATCGAAAAGTGACGCAGCAGGTAAACCGCGGCCATCTGGGCAGAAAACGGACGACAGAAGTCCGGATTGGCCCGAAGCCTGGCAAAGTCGGCGATACCGAATTTGCCATTGCCGTAGACCGCTGTGGTTCGATACAGGTAGCCCACGGCCGTCAGCCAGGCCGGGTCAGGCTGCCGGCCGTTCGCCAGAGCACCGACAAACTGCTCAAAATTACGCAGGCTTTTGTTGGCCCGGGAAAGCACCAGTACCCGCGGATGTTGCCGGCCCGCCTCCTGCAACGGCACGTTGGCGGCCATGTGCTGCAACAGCGACTCCTCAACCTCACCTTCCACCATGGCAAAGGTGACATCCCAGGCCTCGGCAATCACCCGATCCGAACGGGCCTCCGGCGCCAGCGCCCGTGAGAAGACGACACAGTGATAGCACTGGTTGGGCGTGGTCAGTCGATAGATGGCCACGCCGTGCCCCCCTTCATCCAGATCGAAACGGGTGCGGCTGATCTGCCAGCGCTCACGGACCATCTGCCGGATCAGCGAGCGCACAAAGCTCAGGCGGCTCGCATGAAGGCTACCCAGACGCTCGAGGCTCATGACCTCGTGGGCCGGGCGTAATTGCTCGGCCACCAGACGGGTGTCTACCGTGATCATTACGCGGCTCTCTCATTGGCCACGGGTTGCTCGGGAATAAGCCCCTGTTCCCGCGCCATGGCATACGCCGATTTCGGGCCCAGCCAGAGCGATGGCAGCAGCACCAGTGATACCGGTATCGCGGTGATGACGATGAACTGCTGCAGGACACTGATCTGACCGGCGCCCATATAGAGCAGAATAGCGGCCATCAACGCCATCGCAATCCCCCAGAAAGCCCGCACCGCCGGATTCGGTTCGTCGTGACCGGAACTGACCACCGCAATGGAGTAACTCATGGAGTCGCCGGTGGTGGCCACGAAAATGGTGGTCAGCAGCAGGATGGCAATGGCCATCAATCCGCCGCCGGGCAGTGCCTGCGCGACCGTGAGCGTAGCGACGTCAAACTGGAATTTATTGAGCGCATCG
>JAWVWU010000392.1:0-3089 GCA_033723595.1 Marinobacter sp.
CCGTTGTTATTGCTGGCACTGGTTGCCTCACTGCCCAGCGCGAGCAATGTGCCCATGCTGGCGGAGCGGTTTCGGGCGGACACCGGGCGGGTCGCCAAGATTGTTCTGTTGTCGACTGCGCTGTCCTTCCTGACATTCCCGCTGGCCGTGGTTCTGCTGTCACCCTGACATGTCCTGAGGTGTCGGGTTTTTCGCAGCAGCGACGCCGGCAACCGCCTTCATGCCTCAGCTGAGCATGAACGTCTCATAGTTCAGCCGATCGAGGGAGCGGTTGGCGACGGCCAGTGCTGCCAATGCGGTGATCAGCATGGCGGCGGCAAAGCCATAGCCATAGAAAAACGGCCCCAGCCAGAGGCTGAGTGGTGTCAGTACCGCGTTGCTGAGCAGCATCACCAGCGTAATCAGCGCTGCGCTGCGGGTGCGATCAAGGTAGAACAGGATGTTCAGCGCCGCCATCACCAGCAGTTGCAGCATGACGCCCAGGGAATCGATGACCAGCTGGGGCGCAAACAGAGTGGAAATACCGAGGGCGGCGAGCGCCTGTTTGCCGAATGCCACCAGAAACAGCAGGGTGATGCCCTGCAGTTTGAGAATATCGAGAACGCCGTCCCGCGCCGCCAGCACCATGGCATCGCGCTGATGACGGATGGCGGACAGCGCGCCCCCTTTGCGTACTGCCTCGTAGTAGCGGTCATAGGCCATCACGAAATCCACTTCCATGCGCAGCAGAAATACAGCCATCCCGGGGATGATCGTGAAGTAGGCAAGAAAGATCGGGGTGTCGTAGATGACCGAGGCGTGTAGGGCGCCGATGATGCGTTCGCCGCTTTCCGGCCACAGCCAGAACATGAACTTGTCGACCCAGACCCCCGCGTTGAAAAACAGCCCCGCCGGCAACAGCCAGAAATGCAGCCGTCCCCGCCCGCAAAAATCGAATTCCAGCAAATGGGCGGGTGGGTATTCGCGCCAGATCAGGGTAAACATGCCCATGACCAGGAAAGCCTGGCCACCGACAAATCCCAGCAGCAGCCCCTCCAGTCCCCAGGTCCGCAGCCACAAACCGGCACAGACGGCCGTGGTGTAGCCGAGCGCATACAGTTTGAGTACCGCGCCATATTGTTTGAGGCCGGAGAGCAATACCGTCAGGATCCAGGCAAAGCACAGCAGCATAAAGCCAATCACCATCAGCAGCCGGTAGCTTACCGAGGTGTCGGGCAACAGCCAGAAAGCCGCCAGCGCGGCCAGCACCAGCGCCGGTGTCAGGGTAACCAACAACAGGCCGATCAGATTTGGCACGACCCGTTCGGGTTGGTGGTCGAACAGTCGGTCTGCAACGTAGCGGGTAAAGAGCAGTTGCAGGCCACCGGTGTATACCAGACTGAGCGCAATCAACCAGGTAACGCTGATCTGGAACTGGGTGATCAGTGCCGATTCGCCGACCAGCCCGACACTCATAAGGCCCAGCACCAGAACCGCCAGAATCGACAGCACCCAGGGGCCGGAGCCAATGATGCCGGCATAGGCATAGGCCCGAAGCAGGCTGGTGTAAGTCTCGCCGCGACTCAGACGTCTGAGTTCAAACCCGATGCCAGCCATCTCAGTGCGCCCCTGTCCGCTGGTAAGAGGCCCGGGGGCTCTCGTCCCCCATGGCGCCGCGAAACACCTCGGCAAACGCCGCCAGCATCCGGTCCCGCCCGTACAGCGTCTCGACCCGGGCTATGGCCGTTGCGACGGCGTTGTGGTAGGTGTCCGAATCGCTTAACAGTTCCAGACAGGCCGCCGCCAGGGCCGCTGGATCGGCCAGCCCGACCACGCGTCCGGCGCGGCCGGGTACGTCGTTGTGATCGCCGCGCCCATTGATCAGCTCGGCACAGGCGCCGACGTCGGTGGCAACCGCCGGAATACCGGCCGCGAATCCCTCAATCACCGACAGCGGCAACCCCTCACTGATGGAGCTGAGCACCAGCACCCCGACCTGGGGGAAGATGTCGTCAATGCGCCGGAAGCCGAGAAACGAGACGGTTTGCTGCAGGTCCAGAACCTGCACCAGATCATGGCACTCGGCAGAGTAGGCCGGGTCCTCGTCTTCCGGACCGACGATCCAGGCCTGCAGATCGGGAATCTTCTCCCTCAGGGTGGCGGCCGCGCGGATAAACGTCTTGATGTCCTTGATCGATACCACACGACCCAGCAGGCAGATCACCGGTGGGGGTGCCTCGCCCGGCGGGCGGCGGACCCGGGCGAGGCGCCCGACATCGACACCGTTGGGAATGATGCGGGTGCGATCGGCGGGCGCGCCGTCCCGGACCTGCTGGGATCGGGCGTGCTCGAAGAGACTGATGATCGGGTCGGCAGCCTGGTAAGCCAGGCGACCGACCACTTCGAAGAAACGCACCCAGAGTTCACGCAGGTAACTGACTTCGGTCGGGTCCCGCTGCAGAATATTGCGGCTGTCGCGGATCCATTGCGCGTTCATCAGATCGATCCGTCGCTCCTTGGTGTAAATGCCGTGCTCCATGAGCACCAGGCGACGCTGCTGATGCTGCGCGGCCAGGACGCCCAGCAATCCGGCATAGCCGGTCGACGGACTGAAAAACAGGCGGCTTGGCGGAAGTTTGGCGGCGGCCCGGGCCAACACCCAGAGGGGGGCGTGCAGGTTGCGCACGCTCCAGAAGTAGTCCACGAACGAGGGCTCTGACGCCACGGTTTCATACTGATGGCAGATATAGTCCCAGGCTTCTTCGCTGTACAGAAAGGCCCGTTCGCTGAGGGCACTTTGCGGGTCGAGCAGATTGTTGACGCTGAGGTTGTTGCTGTCACCCCCGCGCAGGGCCTGGTGGATGTCGGCCATCACCGCCCGGGCGCCCTCGCCCCGTCGCACGGCCTTACTGGACGGGCGCGCGTCATCACCGAACAGGAAATGGTCCTCGATATGAACAACGTTGCCAGGCAGATCATACTGGCGGGGACCGTAATCCTCGCGTCGGGAGCCGAGGAATATGACCGCGAAGCGTAGCTCTGGCAAACCGCTGACAATCTGGTGCACCCAGCTGGACACGCCGCCCTTGATATAGGGGTAGGTGCCTTCG
>JAWVWU010000393.1:0-3062 GCA_033723595.1 Marinobacter sp.
CTGTTACTGGACAACCCCTACCTCGGGTATGCTCGCCTCAGCCATTGGTTTGACCCGGCGCCGGTGCCTGCACCCGGACGCCATCCCAGTGCGGTTATCGATCCGTCGGCTGAGATTGCCGACTCGGCGTCGGTTGGTCCGTTGGCGGTCATCGAGGCCGGCGCACGCATTGGCAACGATGTGGTGATTGGCCCGGGATGCGTTGTCGGTGCCCGCTGCCAGCTGGGCGACGGCACTCGTCTGCAAGCGCGTGTGACGCTGGCGCACGATGTCATCATGGGCCAGCGCTGCCACATTCTGAGCGGTGCAGTCATCGGTTCTGACGGGTTCGGTTTTGCCAACGAGAAGGGTGTCTGGCATCGCATTGCCCAGGTTGGGCGGGTTGTTCTGGGTAACGACGTGGAAGTGGGGGCAAACACCACCATTGATCGGGGTGCTCTGGATGACACGGTGATCGGGGACGGCGTCAAGCTGGACAACCTGATCCAGATTGCACACAACGTCAGCATCGGTGATCACACCGCCATGGCCGCCTTTGTAGGCATTGCCGGCAGCACGAAAGTGGGCCGGCATTGTGTTTTTGGCGGCGCGTCGGGTGTTGCCGGCCACCTGACCGTGGGCGATCAGGTTCACCTGACCGGTATGACACTGGTCACGGGCGACATCCGTGAACCAGGGGTGTACTCGTCGGGAACCAGCGCGGATACCAACCGCCAGTGGCGCAAGAACGCGGTTCGTTTTCGTCAGCTCGATGCCATGGCGCGCAGGCTGAAAGAGTTGGAAAAAAAATTTGAGGGCTGAGGCCAATCCTGATGATGTATATCGATGAAATTATGGAGTTCCTGCCACACCGCTACCCGTTTCTGCTTGTCGACCGGGTGCTGGAAGTGGAGAAGGGCGTGTCCATTGTGGGTTACAAGAATGTGTCCATCAACGAACCGTTCTTCACCGGACATTTCCCCAACAAAGCGGTGATGCCGGGCGTGCTGATGATTGAGGCCATGGCCCAGTTGTCAGGAATTCTTGGTTTTGTGACCGTTGACAGGAAACCGTCCGACGGAGTGATACACTACCTCGCAGGTTCCAGTAAGGTGCGGTTCAAGCGCCCCGTGGTGCCGGGAGATCAGCTGCGTCTGGAATCACGCTTCGTCTCCGGCAAGCACGGCATCTGGAAATTCGACTGTCGCGCTCTGGTTGATGACCAGGTTGCCTGCGTGGCGGAGGTTATGACAGCGGAGAGAAATGTTTGATGGCGACGCAACACTGGTCGGGTGTCCATCCTCAGGCAATTGTTGATCCCTCGGCGCGCCTGGCCGAGAACGTGACGGTGGGGCCGTGGAGCTATATCGGTCCCGACGTCGAGATTGGCGAGGGCACGGAAATTCTTTCTCACGTGGTGGTGAAAGGCCCGACCCGTATCGGTCGCAATAACCGGATCTTCCAGTTCGCGAGTGTCGGCGAGGAGTGTCAGGACAAGAAGTATGCGGGTGAACCGACCACTCTGGTGATTGGCGACAACAATGTCATTCGCGAGAGCTGCACCATCCACCGCGGCACCACCCAGGACCGTGGTGAGACCCGTATCGGTAGCCACAATCTCTTGATGGCCTACGTGCATGTCGCGCACGACTGCCTGATCGGTGACAACACCATCCTGGCCAACTGCGCCACCCTGGCAGGCCATGTAGACGTTGGCGACTGGGCGATTCTGGGCGGTGGCACCATGGTTCACCAGTTCTGCCATCTCGGCCCTCACAGCATGAGTGCTGGCGGCAGCAT
Organism: Marinobacter sp.; assembly: GCA_033723595.1. GTDB lineage: Bacteria > Pseudomonadota > Gammaproteobacteria > Pseudomonadales > Oleiphilaceae > Marinobacter. Next base: position 1,780 of record JAWVWU010000393.1, read on the forward strand.
CGTGCTCAAGGACATTCCTGCCTACGTCATGGCCAGCGGCCAATCGGCATCACCCCATGGTATCAATATCGAAGGTCTGCGCCGTCGGGGTTTTGACAAAGAAACTCTGTTGCGACTGCGCCGTGCCTACAAAATCATCTACCGCCAGGGGCTGACCATCGAACAGGCCATTGCCGAGCTGGAGAGCAGTTACGGCGAATTCGATGCGGTCCGGCCGCTTATACAGTCCCTAAAAATGACGGAGCGGGGCATTGTAAGGTAGTGACCAGCGCCGCCCCCGAGGTTATCAGCCAGCGTGTCCTCACCGTCGGGATCGTCGCCGGCGAGGCATCCGGGGACATCCTCGGTGCCGGGCTCATCCGGTCACTCCGTCGGCGTTACCCGAATGCACGCTTTGTCGGTATCGGCGGCGATGAAATGATCGCCGAGGGTTTTCATTCTCTGGTGCCCATGGAGCGGCTGTCGGTGATGGGGCTGGTCGAGGTCCTCGGCCGCCTGCGTGAGTTGTTCCGTATCCGCGCCCGCCTGATGGCCTACTTCCTCGCCACGCCGCCGGATCTGGTGGTGGGAATCGATTCCCCTGATTTCACCCTCGGCATTGAACGACGCTGCCACGACGCGGGCATACGCACGGCCCATTATGTCAGCCCATCGGTCTGGGCATGGCGCCAGAACCGGATTGTGGGCATTGCGCGGTCGGTTGACCGGATGCTCACACTGTTTCCTTTTGAAGCCCGTTTTTACGAGGAGCATCGGGTACCGGTGACGTTTGTTGGCCATCCGCTGGCGGATCTGATTCCGATGGAACCCGACACGCAAAACGCCCGGGACACCCTCGGGCTGAACCCGGACGCACCCGTGCTGGCGATTCTTCCCGGTAGCCGCGGCGGCGAAATTGAACGCCTTGGACGGCTTTTCCTGGAAACGGCCCGATGGATTCAGGAGCAGCGTGCGGACTTGCAGTTGGTGATTCCTTGCGTCAACCGCGCGCGTGAGCAGCAGGTCCAGGGGCTGGTTGACGCGTTGGACGTCAAGCTACCGGTGACCCTGGTCTCAGGGCAGTCGCGGACGGTCATGGCCGCGGCTGATGTGGTGTTGTTGGCCTCGGGCACGGCGACCCTGGAAGCAATGCTCCTCAAAAAGCCGATGGTCGTGGGTTATCGGTTGTCCGCGTTCAGCTACGCCATTCTTTCCCGGATGGTCCGGATCCCTCACATCGCCCTGCCTAACCTGCTTGCCCGAGAGGCGCTGGTGCCTGAGCTGTTACAGGAAGCCGCAACGCC
>JAWVWU010000394.1:0-3062 GCA_033723595.1 Marinobacter sp.
GTCAGTGCCGGCGACGAAACCACCCAGCAAGCCAATCCAGCTGACCCCTATGAAGATTGGAACCGGAGCGTGTTCCGCTTCAACACCTTCGTGGACAACTGGTTCCTTCGCCCGGTAGCCCAGGGTTACCGCGCCATCATGCCCACGTTTGCCGATCGCGCTGTGACCAACTTTTTCAGCAATCTCACCGAGATTCGGAACTTCACCGGCAGCGTGTTGCAGTTGAAGGGGGAGTCAGCGGTCGTGGCGCTGGGCCGCTTTACCTACAACACCGTTTTCGGACTGGGCGGCCTGTTTGACGTCGCCTCGGCGTGGGACCTGCCGGAACAGGAAGAGGATTTTGGCCAGGTTCTGGGCTACTGGGGACTCGATAGCGGGCCCTATCTGATGTTGCCGTTCCTGGGGCCGTCGACCGTGCGGGATTTTGGCGGTTTTACTGTGGATGTCGTGGTGGTGCCAGGCCTCGGTGAGCTGGCTGATGAACCAAACATTTACTACCTTTACGGCCTCAAGGTAGTCGACAAACGGGCTGACCTGATACCGGCAGAAAATTTCATTTCCGGTGACAAGTACACCTTCGTACGTAACGCCTATCTGCAGCGCCGGGCCTACCTGATCAACGATGGCGGTCCGGTCAAGGACCCGTTTGCCCAGGACAACGGCGACGATGTGATGCTGAAGGATTTCTAGCGTCCAGAGTGTAAACGCCAGGAGCAGGTGACATGATCGGCAGCAGGATTCAGAAATTCCGTCATATGCTGGATACCGCGCCTAACTACGAGGCGTGGAAAGGGGCTGCCCTGGAACTCGACTACCTGGAAGGCAACGTCGACTGGAAAGAGGATTTCAGCTCGGATCTGTATAATGTCGAGCTGATTTACGAGCGCCTCAGCAACCTGCGTCAGTACCATCAACAGAACGATACCGAAAAGCTAAAGCGCGCACTGCGCGAGGGCCTGCATCACGATCTCGGCAACATGGGCAATCCGGCCCTGTATACCCGCTCACGGGTCGGCACCAAGCACCTGATCGAGGAATACATCAATCAGGTGTGCGAGTCGCTCGATTACCTCTGTGATCAGCCGATACCCCGTTTTTCCCTGGATCAGAAACTGACCTTTTTCCGGGATACGCTCACCAGCTATGGCCGGCCAGCGCTGCTGCTGAGTGGCGGTGCGTCGTTGGGGATGTTTCATCTGGGTGTTATCAAGGCCCTGTGGGAGCGCGGATTGCTGCCCCAGGTCATAGCCGGCTCCAGCGTCGGAGCGATCGTGGCGGGCATTCTGGGTGTGCATACCGACGCCGAAATACCGGACATGCTGAATCCGGACCACCACAACCTGAAGGCGTGGAAATGGAAAGGGTTGCTCAGCGCCATGCGCGGAGAAGGACTGATGGATCAGTCGGAGCTTCGCGCCTGCCTCCGGTCCAATATCGGCGAATACACGTTCGAAGAGGCCTTTGAACGTACCGGCCGGTCGATCAATATCAGTGTGTCACCGGTGCAGACCAACCAGAAAGCGCGGCTGCTCAGCGGCTATACCTCGCCGTACCAACTGGTCTGGAGCGGTGTGCTGGCGAGCGCGGCCGTGCCCGGCATCTTTCCGCCCGTGACGCTGATGAAAAAGGACGTAACCGGGAACATTCTGCCCTACATGCCGCGCCCCCGGTTTGTGGACGGCTCGGTGGTCAGTGATCTTCCCGTTGAACGGTTGATGCATCTTTACGATGTCAATTTCACTGTGGTCAGTCAGGCAAACCCGCATGTGGTTCCGTTCCTGAACCGGCGGGGGCAGGATGAAAAAATGAGCCTGGCCGGGCTGCCACTGCATCTGATCAAGTCGGAAATGCAGTTCCACGGCCGTGGCCTGTTCGATTTCATGCGTAAACGGCTGCGACCGGAATTGCTTAGGCAGGTATCGGGGCAGTTGTATGCGATCATGGCTCAGCGCTACTCCGGCGATGTGACCATTGCCCCGCATTACGAACTGCGGCATTACCGGCGCATGCTGTCGAACCCGGAGCCGGCGTTTGTCCGGGAACTGATTCTGGCGGGAGAGCGCGCTACCTGGCCGACCATCTCGATGATTCGATCCCACGCAAAAATTTCCAAGACCCTCGAGCGTTGCGTCCTGCGGCTGAAAGACCGGGACCGGCGCATTCGCGGCGACCTGAAGCTTGTCTCCAACCGTGACAACCACTGATCGACCCGCCCGCTGTGGATGACAGTCGCAAGACCGTAACGGTATGATTGTGAACCCCGGCTGGCACCTGACTGGATACCCATGTACTACGATTTTTTTGGTTTTCGGGAACCTCCGTTTTCGATTGCTCCGGATCCCCGCTACCTCTACCTGAGCGAGCGTCACAAGGAAGCACTGGCGCACCTGATGTATGGCGTCCAGGGGCAGGGCGGCTTTATTGTGATTACCGGTGAAGTGGGAACCGGCAAAACCACCATCAGCCGGTGCTTTATCGAGAATGTGCCGGATCATGTTGATATCGCGCTGGTCCTCAATCCCAAGTTGTCGGCCCGGGAACTACTGTCCAGCATCTGTGACGAGCTGGAAATTGCCCATCCGGCCGGCTCCAGTATCAAACGGCTCATTGACCTGATAAACGCCGATCTGCTGGCGGCCCACGCGGCCGGTCGTCACAAGGTGCTGATGATCGATGAGGCGCAGAATCTCTCGGCCGAAGTGCTCGAGCAGCTCCGATTGCTCACTAACCTCGAAACAGCGGAAAAGAAACTGCTGCAGATTGTTCTGCTCGGTCAGCCGGAATTGCAGGAGATCCTGGCCCGGCCCGATTTGCGCCAGTTGTCACAACGAGTGACCGCCCGCTACCACCTGGATGCACTGGATCGCAGTGATCTGCCTGGCTACCTGAGCTATCGGGTCAGTGTGGCTGGCCAGCGCAGCGATCTGTTTACCCCGGCGGCGATCAGCGAACTGCACCGACGCAGCGGTGGCGTGCCCCGGCTGATCAATCTGATCAGCGACCGGGCACTGCTCGGTGCTTATGCCGAAGGTGAACACCGTGTTGGCCGCCAGCATATTCGA
>JAWVWU010000395.1:0-3057 GCA_033723595.1 Marinobacter sp.
CACCACCTTGAGCATGTAATCAGCGTCCTGACCGGTGATCAGATAGCATTCCTGGACTTCCGGATACTCCCTGACCTGAGCCTCGAAGGCCTCGAAGCGCTCTGGGGTATGCCGATCCATGCCGATCAGAATGATCGCGGTTAGCGCCAGGCCCAGTTTCTTGTGATCCAGGATGGTCGCCCGCCGCAGAATGATGCCTGCCTCTTCAAGGGCGCGCACCCGCCGCAGGCAGGGCGAGGGTGACAGGCCCACTTTGTCAGCCAGCTCCTGGTTGGTCAGGTCGCCGGTCCGCTGCAGGCAGTCGAGAATGTGTCGGTCAATGCGATCGAGTTTAAGCAGATTATCGTTATTGCGCGGCATAAAATGTCAATATAAGAAATATAAATGGTGAACGATTCCAAAATAATACGTTTTCAGCCAATAAAAGCAATCATTAACTCTGGCTGGGCGCGTACACTGGCTGTTAATAAAGGGTTCTGTCACACAACAGGAAGGAATCAACATGTTTGATCATCGCAAATACGTCGCTTTCAAACCGGTCGCAAAGACCAACCGGCGCTGGCCGGATCGGGTCATTGAGCGCGCCCCGCAATGGTGTGCGGTAGACCTTCGGGACGGGAACCAGGCGCTGGTCAAACCCATGAACGTGGCACAGAAGACCCGGCTGTTTGATCTGCTCGTCAAATTGGGTTTTCGCGAGATCGAGATTGGCTTTCCGGCGGCCAGTCAGCCGGATTTTGATTTCTGCCGCAAACTGATCGAAGAAGACCGGATTCCCGATAATGTTCGGATCCAGGTTCTGACCCAGGCGCGGCCAGAGCTGATCGCTCGCACCTACGAGGCTTTGGAGGGTGCCAAACGGGCGATTGTTCACGTGTACAACTCAACGTCCACTGTCCAGCGGGAGCAGGTGTTTGGCCTTGATCGGGCCGGCATCCGGGAGATTGCCGTCAACGGCGCCCGCATCGTCAAGGCGCATGCGGCCGAGCGCCCAGGGACGGAATGGACTTTCCAGTACTCGCCGGAAAGCTTTACCGGTACTGAGCTGGACTTCGCCGCGGAGGTGATCGACGCAGTCAACGAGGTATGGCGCCCGGACCAGGGTCAGCCGGTCATCATCAATCTGCCGGCAACGGTGGAGATGGCCACGCCTAACGTGTTTGCGGATCAGATCGAGTGGATTTGTGATCACGTCAAATACCGTGAGCATTTCAGCATCAGCGTGCACACCCATAATGATCGAGGCTGCGCCGTGGCCGCCGCCGAGCTGGCGGTTATGGCCGGCGCAGACCGGGTGGAAGGCACGCTGATGGGCAACGGCGAGCGCACGGGCAACATGGATCTGGTTACCATGGCCATGAATCTGTATTCCCAGGGCGTTGACCCGGAGCTCGATCTGTCGGGCATCGCCGAAATCACCGATGTGGTGGAGGCCTGTACCGAAATTGCCACGCACCCGCGTCATCCGTATGCCGGCGAGCTGGTGTTTACCGCGTTTTCGGGAAGCCACCAGGACGCGATCCGCAAGTGCCTGGCACGTCGTCAGCCCGGCGATACCTGGCATGTCGCGTATCTGCCCATCGATCCCAGTGACCTGGGACGTCGGTATGAGGAAGTGGTTCGGATCAACAGCCAATCTGGTAAGGGCGGGGTGGCCTATGTGCTGGAACGGGACTATGACATCAGCCTGCCGCGCTGGCTGCAAATCGAATTCAGTAAAGTAGTGCAGCGAGAGGCGGAGACCGGCGGCGGCGAAATCGACTCGATGACGATTCACCGTCTGTTCGAGTCGCGCTATCTGAAGGTGGACCCGCCCTGGTCGCTGACCTCCTATGACCTGCACCGGGATGAGGCCGGCGTACACGCCCGGGTCAGTATTGGCGAAGACGCCGGGTTGAGAGCGTTGGAAGGGCACGGTCTGGGCGCCGTGGAAGCAGTGGCTGCCGCCCTGGAAAAGGCTTACGGTCTGACGCTGGCGGTGGACGCCTACGACGAGTTTGCCCTGGGTGAGGGCACCAATGCCAATGCCATGGCCTGCATCCGCATGCAGGTGAATGGTCAGCACAGTAGCGCAGCGGCGTTGGCTGAGGACACCACATCCGCGACCTTGCAAGCCCTGTTGTCAGCGGTGGGTCGCCTCATCGATGCAAAGGCTGAGCAGGGCGAGGGTTCGTCGGCGGCCGAGGCAGCGCACTGACGACTCCAGGCAACATGCGCGGCCCTGGTCAAACAGTCCGCGCTGACGCCGTCAGGTTTGACCAGACAATGAAAAAGCCGGCGCAAGCGCCGGCTTTTCGGTATCCAATGCCCGTGAGGGGCAATGGCCGGAACTCATAACCTCAGATCGGGGTTACGTTTTCCGCCTGCGGGCCTTTCGGTCCCTGGGTAACGGTAAACTGCACGGCCTGGCCTTCGGCCAGCGTACGGAAACCGCTCGCATTGATTGCACTGTAGTGAACGAAAACGTCACTGCCGCCGTCTTGAGCAATAAAGCCGAAGCCTTTCGACTCATTGAACCACTTCACGTGGCCGGTTTTGGTATCAGACATTGATCTTTCCTGTATTTCCTAAATTTTTTGCCCTCACGGGACCTTCTTTGACGCCACCGGGACGGCGGCTTCAAATTGTGCTGAGAAATCGAAAGTAGTACCAAGGATGGAGTGGCAAGCCGGCCACAGAGCCGTCTGCCAAAGTGCACCTACCGAATACCGCTGTCTTTCCACAACAATTTCAGTATAGACCGTGTTCAAGGTCCGTCAACGCTTTTTTTATTTCTATAACTTCCCGTTTTTAGTGACATTTATGTGTCACAACCCAGAAAAAGAACGGGTAAGGGGGCGGCCAGGATGCGGCCCCCTGAATCATTTCTGGAAGTGCGTCTGTATGTCCTCGAGAATCGTCGGGTCGTCGATGGTGGAGGGTATGCTGTAATCCTCCTGATCGGCGATCTGGCGTATCACCCGGCGCAGGATTTTGCCGGACCGCGTTTTGGGCAGTCGGTCCGTAATGATCGCGCGGCGGAAACAGGCCACCGCGCCGATCCGGTCACGCACCATC
>JAWVWU010000396.1:0-3048 GCA_033723595.1 Marinobacter sp.
AACCGGCCACCCTGTCCCACGTACTCGCCCTCACTGTTCTCCCGGATCACCAGCATATCGATCTCTTTGGCCCGATCATCGGCCAGGTACTGGCGAGCGCCGGGCAGCAGCCTGGCAGGACGCTCGCAGACCCATTGGTCGAAGCCCTTGCGCATGTCCAGCAGCGGAGCCAGCGATACGCTGTCCGGCAGCAGGTAACGATTCGGGTCATCGACAGGGCCGGGGTCGCCCAGCGCACCCAGGAGAATGGCATCGTACGCTTTCAGTTGAGCCAGCCCGTCTTCAGGCATGGAGGAACCGGTTTTCTGGTGCCAGGCATGGGAGGGCCAGGGGAAACGGGTCCATTCCAGGTCCAGCCCGTGACGGTCCCTGAGTGCTTCCAGGCACCGAACCGCTTCGGCAACCACTTCCGGACCGATGCCGTCACCGGGAGTTATGGCGATGCGATGTGGGCGTTGCATGGCAATATCCTCTGAGTCGCGAATGATTTTCCCCAGCGTGTCTAAAACGGCAGGGATTGGCAACCTCTGAATATTGTCAGGTTTGATTTGCGCACTGCCGTAACAACGTTATAGTTGTTACAAAGGAGGAGCCAGTCTTGGACGATAAACTGATTTTTGCGACGGCAATTTTGCTCGATAGGAGAGTTCGTGATTCGGCCGGAAAAATTGTTTGATGAATCCAATTGTGAAGATTGTGCCTGCGGCGAGGGCCTTGAATTTCAATTCACATTCGCCTTTCAACCCATTGTTGATATATCCACCCGATCCGTCTTCGCCTACGAAGCCCTGGTTCGCGGCTTAGATGGTGAGGGCGCGGGCGACATCTTGTCCCGCGTCAATCAGAAAAACCGGTATTCGTTCGATCAGATCTGCCGGGTCAAGGCGGTCAAACTGGCCAGCCGATTGGGCATGTCGTCCCTGCTGAGCATCAATTTCATGCCTAATGCGGTCTACCAGGCCGAATACTGCATTCGCACCACCCTTGCCGCCGCGAAAACCTATGGTTTTGACACGAGCAAGATCATTTTCGAGATCGTCGAGGGCGAGGACCTGACGTCCACCGATCACCTGGTGTCGATCATTGACGCCTACCGCAAGATGGGGTTCCAGACCGCCATTGACGATTTTGGCGCGGGTTATTCGCGGCTTAATCTCATGATGGCAAGCCCCCCGGACCTGCTCAAGCTCGATATGCTGATGGTTCGCAACGTCGACAAGGACAAGAACAAGCAGGCCGTGGTGAACGGCATCATCACCATGATGACCCAGCTTGGCGGGCGTATCATTGCCGAGGGCGTGGAAACCGAGGGTGAGTACAACTGGCTGCTCAGCCGCGGGATCACTCTGTTTCAGGGCTACCTGTTCGCCCGCCCGGGTTTCGAGGCATTGCCGAAACCGTTTTTTCCGGGATGAGGTCAGTCAGCGCGACTGCCTGATCACGCACAGGAGACCAGACCGTTGGCTTATCGTATAGTCACCATGATCGGGGCGTTGCTGCTGGTCGCCATGCTGTTCGGCTGGCTCTGGTTGTTCTGCCGGCAGTTTCTGCGCTATCAGGGCGTCACTGACCAGTTGTCAGAACGAACCATGGTGCTGGCAACCTGGACGTTTGCCGGAATCAGTGTCGGGCTGCTGGGCGCGGTGATGGGCGCCTTCGTGCTCGGACCCTGGGCCTTCTATCGCACGCTCAGCGGCTATCCGGTGTCGGTCGCCGGCGGGGCCGCCATCTGGTGGGGATTTGGCATCGTCACCCTGGCGCTGACCCTAACCACGCTGGCTGCCCTGGTGTTGCTGATGGCCGTCGGCGCGTTCTGAATCGGCGGCGCATCGGAGCAGGCGCCTCAGACGGCCTGTGTCTCATCGCCTGCCACCGCATGCAATTGCTCCCGAAACCAGATCAGCGCCGGTTCTTTCTCGTACGGCTTGTGCCAGTAAAGATGGACGTCGATGCCCGGCAGTTCCGCTGGCGGCGTGTGTATGCGCACCCGGGTCTGCTCGACGATAAGACGGGCGTAGGTTTCGGGCATGGTCAGCAACAAATCGGTGTTTTCCACCACCCGGCAAGCCGCGTAATAGTGCTGGCAGCGCAGGCGGATATTGCGCTGGACCCCGAGCCGTGACAGTTCGAAATCCTCAATTCCGGGGCCTTCCGCCCGCGATGAGACCAGCACATGCCGGGCTTTCAGGTAGTCCTCCAGGCTCAGTCCGTTGCGGGTCAGCGGGTTGCCTTCCCGGGCGATCACCACCATCCGGTCCTTGCGCAGGCGCTCATGGGCTGTCTGATCACTGATTGGCAACAGCACATCGACCGCGAAATCCAGTTTTCCTGCGGCCAGAAGCGTTTCCATATCCCGCCGGGCGATGCGCTGGCTGACGATTTCCAGCTCGCGGTAACTATCCAGTCGCGTCATCAGTCGTGGCAGAAACGTGGATTCGAGAATGTCTCTCAGGGCCAGCGAGTAGACCTTGCGCTGTTTGGCCGGGTCGAAGGCGTGGAACTGATTGACGGCGCTCTGGATCTGGGTCAGGCCAGGTCGCATGGATTCGGCGAAGCGGCGTGCCAGGGGCGTTGGAACCATCTGGTTACCCTGTCGGGTGAACAGCGCATCGTCAAAATGCTCGCGTAGTCGCGACAGGGAATGGCTGACCGCCGGTTGAGTCAGGTGCAGCGCCCGTGCCGCACGGGTCAGGCTGCCCTCGCGGTAGATGGTGTCAAACACGTGGAGCAGATTCAGGTCGAGCCGGTTCAGGGCCATGTGGGGTGCTCTTGTAATAAACAAAACTAATTGTGAAAGATAAGAATAATTCAGTGGTGTAATAGTGTGCCCGCCAATAGACTGCTTCGCAATAGCCGGTAAAGCCATCCGTGCTCTGCTGCCGGCCTCCGACGTGAGGCCGAAGAGGGTTCCCGAGCGCCCGCAGGGTGTCGGGGCTGGTCCGGTGTCCGATGATCCCCAAGATGAGGCAACCGCTATGGACTTTACCCCTTCCCGCAAAGGTCAGGACTATCTGGATCGCGTGAAAGCCTTCATGAAGGATGAAATAT
>JAWVWU010000397.1:0-3045 GCA_033723595.1 Marinobacter sp.
GACCATCCGGCAAAACCGGTGGTGGCCATCGTCGGGGGCTCAAAGGTGTCCACCAAGCTGGACGTGCTCAAGGCCCTGTCCGGTATTTGTGATCAGTTGATCGTGGGCGGCGGTATCGCCAACACGTTCCTCGCGGCGGCCGGGCACCCGGTTGGCAAGTCGCTGTGCGAGCATGATCTCGTCGACACCGCCCGGGAGATTGCCGGGGCCGTTAACATTCCGCTACCGGTGGATGTCGTGGTGGCCAGCGAATTTGCGGAAACCGCCACTGCCACGGTCAAGAATATCAGCGATGTGGGTGAGGACGACATGATCCTCGATGTGGGGCCGGAAACCGCAGGTGAGTTTGCCCAGCTGCTCAAGTCTGCCAGAACCATTCTCTGGAATGGTCCGGTGGGCGTATTCGAATTCGATCAGTTCGGTAACGGAACCCGCGCCCTGGCCGACGCCATTGCCGAGAGTGATGCGTTCTCTCTGGCCGGTGGCGGTGATACCGTAGCAGCCATCGACAAATACGGGATCAGCGACCGGATCTCCTACATTTCAACGGGCGGGGGGGCGTTCCTTGAATTTGTAGAAGGCAAGGTGCTGCCGGCAGTGGACATGCTGGAAAAGCGCGGTACCTGAACACGAACCTGACGGGTGACCCTGGCGTCACCCGTCACCTGACAGTTTATTGATGAACCAAGGAGACTTTTCATGGCACTGATCTCAATGCGGCAGTTGCTGGATCACGCGGCCGAGCACGAATACGGTGTGCCGGCGTTCAACGTCAACAATCTTGAACAGATGCGCGCGATCATGATGGCCGCTGACCAGACCGACTCGCCGGTCATCGTTCAGGCCTCCGCCGGTGCCCGCAAATACGCGGGCGCGCCGTTTCTCCGGCACCTGATCCTGGCCGCGATTGAAGAGTTTCCGCACATTCCGGTGGTGATGCACCAAGATCACGGCACCAGCCCGGCGGTTTGCCAGCGCTCCATCCAGCTTGGCTTCAGTTCGGTGATGATGGACGGCTCCCTGGGCGAAGACGGCAAGACGCCGACCGACTACGACTACAACGTCGATGTGACCCGTCGCACCGTCGACATGGCCCATGCCTGTGGGGTGTCCGTTGAGGGCGAACTGGGCTGCCTGGGGTCGCTGGAAACCGGGCAGGCCGGTGAAGAGGATGGCATCGGCGCCGAGGGCACGCTTGATCACAGCCAGATGCTGACTGACCCGGAAGAAGCCGCGGATTTCGTCAAGAAAACCCACGTTGACGCGCTGGCGATTGCCATCGGTACCAGCCACGGGGCCTACAAGTTCACCCGTCCGCCGACTGGCGATATTCTTGCCATTGATCAGATCAAGGCTATCCACCAGCGGATTCCGGATACCCATCTGGTCATGCACGGTTCCAGTTCCGTGCCCCAGGACTGGCTCGAAATTATCAACGAGTACGGCGGTGAAATCCCGGAGACCTACGGTGTGCCGGTGGAGGAAATCGTCGAGGGGATTCGCCACGGGGTTCGCAAGGTCAACATTGATACTGACCTGCGCCTGGCCAGCACCGGCTCAATTCGCCGTTTCCTGGCGCAGAACCCGGCGGAATTTGACCCGCGCAAATACCTGAACGCGTCGATCAAGGCCATGAGCGATATCTGCGTCGCCCGCTATGAAGCCTTCGGAACGGCCGGCAACGCCAGTAAAATTCGTCCGGTGAACCTGGAAGCCATGTTCGAGCGTTATGCCCGTGGCGAACTGGACCCCAAGATCAACTGAGTGTTGTGTCCCGATGACACCGGCAGAGCCAGCTCTGCCGGTCATTTCCCCGCCTGACCACCGCCTTGATTCCGCGCCCGATCCCTTGCATTTTGGTGATTTGCATCAACTATAAAACGTGTTCGATGGCTGACAATAACCGCGTTGTCGATGCCGGTTCCGGAATGAAAGCGCGTGCCGGCCGTTCGTTGGTCGCCTGGCTTTTTGCGTGGATTCACGCGGCGCACGACAACGGTTGGCCGTGCCCGGATGTTTCAGGGATTCCTGATGGCTCAAGTGAGGTGATGCATGGACTTCAAGGATTACTACGCCGTGCTGGGTGTGAGCGAATCGGCCTCGTCCGACGAGATCAAGAAAGCGTACCGTAAACTGGCCCGCAAGTTTCACCCCGATGTCAGCAAGGAGGCGGACGCCGAGAACCGTTTCAAGGACGTCGGGGAGGCCTACGAGGTGCTCAAGGATCCCGAGAAGCGGGCCGAGTACGACCAGTTGCGCAAGTACGGCGCCCGCCAGGACGGTTCGTTTGAGCCGCCACCCGGCTGGCAGAGCCGCTCTCCGTTCGGAGCTGGCGGTTATACCGAGGCGGATGCCGGTCAGTTCAGTGACTTCTTCGAGTCAATCTTTGGCGGTGGCCGCGGCGGTGCCGGCGGTTTTGGCTTTCGTCAGCAGGCCCGCCAGGGCCGCGGTGAGGACGTTCACGCCCGTCTGGCATTGTTCCTGGAAGAGGCCTTCCACGGCTGTGAAAAGCAGATCCAGTTCGATGTGACCGAGCTGGGCGCGGACGGGCGTCCCGTTCGTCGTCGCAAGACCCTGAACGTCAAGATTCCCGCCGGCATGGCGCCGGGACAGCATATTCGCCTCAAGGGCCAGGGCTCGCCCGGGTTTGGCGACGGCCCCAACGGTGACCTGTTTATCGAAGTGGAGTACGCGCCGCACCCGGAGTTCACGGTGGATGGCAAGGATGTGATACTGACAGTGCCTGTCACACCGTGGGAAGCCGCACTCGGTGGCAGCATCACGGTGCCGACCGTGGGCTCGCGGGTCAGTGTGAAAGTGCCGAAAGGCGCCAGCAGTGGTCAAAAGTTGCGACTCAAGGGCAAGGGTCTGCCCGGCAAGCATCCTGGCGACCAGATCGTGGTCTTGCAGGTCGTGCTACCCAGGCACCTCAGTGATAAGGCAGAGTCCTTGTTCAAGCAGCTGGCCGACGAAGAAAAGGCCTTCAATCCCCGTGCACGCTTTCATGCCTGAGCAGGAGCTGGACCGATGACCGGAAACGATGAA
>JAWVWU010000398.1:0-3029 GCA_033723595.1 Marinobacter sp.
CAGGATGAGCTCGAGATTCTGGGGATTAACGCCCGGCGGCCCCGCGAAGACCGGTTGACCAGTTGATCCCGACGGCACAGTTCAGCGGGATGTGCCCTCCCGGGCATGGGCAACGTGTTGCAGGGAATCCGGATTGAGCAGCTCGAGTTCGCGGCCTTTACTCTGAATCAGGCCCGTCTGCTGGAATCGGGTCATGACCCGGCTCACTGTTTCCACCGCCAGGCCCAGGAAGTTGGCGATATCCGCGCGCGGCATCGGCAGGTGGAAGCGGGTGGAGGACAGCTTGCGGCGGCTGAACCGCGTCGACAGGGAAAGCAGCAGCGCCGCAATCCGCTCTTCCGCAGAATTCTTGCTCAGCAGCAGTGACAGATGCTGACCGTTCTGGATCTCCTGGCTCATCAGTTTCAGGAAGTGGTGCTGCAAAGACGGCAACTTTCGGGAGAGGTCCTCGAGCTGATTGATCGGCAGCTCGCAGACACTGCTGTACTCCAGCGCCTTGGCCGTGCAGGCATAGCCGTGACCGCCCATGCTGTCCAGGCCGATCATTTCGCCCGGCAGGTAGAAACCGGTGATCTGCTCGTCGCCGTTGGCCGTGACGACCGAGGTTTTTACTGCACCGCTGCGGACCGCAAAAAAGGATTTCGCCGGTTCGTTCTGACGGAAGATGGATTCGCCACGCTGGTACGACCTGCCTTGCTGAACAATATTCTCGAGCTGAGCGAGGTCTTTCTCTGCCACCGCCAGGGGCAGGCAGAGATTGCTCAGGGAACAGGTTTCGCACGATGTCTTGAGCGCTGCCGTGCGCGATGTGGCAAATGGATGAACCGTCATGACGTTACGCTCTCCCTGATCGTGATTTCATTCCCCGCGTCAGTATGCCACAGATCGTCCAGCTATAAGGTAAACACCGACGTTCTCAGTGCGCCTGTCTGCCTGAATCAGTCCGGGCGGCGAAACACCAGCGACGCGTTGGTACCGCCAAAACCGAAGCTGTTGGACATCACGGTGGTCAGGTGCGCGTCCCGGGCATCGGGACCGACGATGGGCAAATCGGCAATTTTCGCGTCCCGCTCGGCGAGATTGGCGGTGCCGCTGATAAATCCGTTTTGCAGCATCAACAGGGAATAGATAGCCTCGTGAACTCCCGAGGCCCCGAGCGAGTGGCCGGACAGGGACTTGGTGGAAGAGATTGCCGGTACGTGTTCGCCAAACACGTTTCGGACGGCGCCCATTTCAGCCACGTCGCCGACCGGCGTGCTGGTGCCGTGGGCGTTGATGTAGTCCACAGGCCCGTCGACGGTGGCCAGCGCCTGACGCATGCAACGGGTCGCGCCTTCGCCGGAGGGCGCGACCATGTCGTGGCCGTCCGACGTTGCGCCGTAACCGACGATCTCTGCAATAATCGGTGCTCCGCGCTTGCGGGCATGCTCGAGTTCCTCGACCACCACCATGCCACCGCCGCCGGCAATGACAAAACCGTCACGATTCACGTCGAACGGGCGGGACGCCGTTTCCGGCGCGTCGTTGTACTTGGTGGAGAGCGCACCCATGGCATCAAACAGCATCGTCAGGCTCCAGTCTTCCTCTTCGCCGCCGCCGGCAAACACGATGTCCTGTTTGCCCATCTGGATCTGCTCCATGGCGTGGCCGATGCAGTGGGCGCTGGTGGCACAGGCTGACGACATGGAGTAGTTGACGCCGCGGATATGGAACGCCGTTGCCAGGCAGGCCGATACTGTGCTGGTCATGATCCGGGGCACCATATAAGGGCCAATACGCTTGACGCCTTTCTCGCGCATCAGATCGACCGCCTCTACCTGGCTGGCACAGGATGCACCGCCAGAGCCGGCAATCAGACCGGTGCGGTCATTGGAGATATCGCTCTCGGTCAGCTTGGCGGACTCGATGGCCTGTTGCATCGCCAGAAAACTGTACATGGCTGACTGGCCCATGAACCGCTTGATCTTCCGGTCAATAACGGAGGTATCCACGTCCACCGAGCCCGACACCTGGCTGCGGAAGCCGAGGTCTTCGTAGGCCTTGTTGTGACGGATACCGGACCGGCCGTGTTTCAGGCTGTCCCGCACAGACTCTGTGGAATTGCCGAGGCAGGAAATGATGCCCATGCCTGTGATAACAACCCGTTTCATAAAAACCTCCAGAATCTTGTCTGTCCATGGGGGCCGTCGCTGGCAGGGGTGCCATTGACCACGGTCCATCGTATAAGCGTATGCAATCGATGCTGCCAGTGTAAGAGGTTTTGCTTGTCGCCGATATTTGACCTTGTGGTAAGACTTGGCCTCTTTTCCGCGAGCACCGCGGCGCGTCCCGGTTTATCATGGTGCTATCGAACAAAAACAGGAGAAGCTCCATGCGATCGCTGTCACAATTTCTGGCCGATTATGGCGACAGTCACCAGAACGCCACCAACCAGTGGATCCACATTGTCTGCGTACCGCTGATTTTCGCCTCGACCCTGGGTCTGCTCTGGCTGGTGCCGGTGGGCAACTGGCTCGGACTGGGCGGGCCAGCGGCGTACTGGCTGAATGGCGCCACGGTGCTGGGTGCGCTCGCCGGCGTGGTCTACCTCCGGCTCGGACTGGGCACCTTCGTGCTGATGACGGTCTGGTTTGCGCTTTCTGTGCTGGCGGTTATCGGCATCAGCAAAGCAGGGTGGTCGTTGTTGTGGACCAGCGTCGCGGTGTGGGTCTTTGCCTGGATCATTCAGGTCATCGGTCACCGGATCGAGGGCAAAAAGCCGTCCTTTATCGAGGACCTGGTCTTTCTGCTGATCGGGCCGATCTTCGTTAGTGTGGAACTGGCCAGCAAGTTGGGTATTCCGGTGCCCGCGCAGCTGCATGGGCAGCATCGCCAGGTCGGTCACTGAACGATCGGCTGACGCCGGCTGGGCGTCAGGTCCGCGGCCCGGACGCTTTCCGGTCGGCCCGCTCGGCGTTGCGGGCCTGCTCTTCGCGCGTTTCCTCAGTCACCATGGTGGGTGTCTCCAGGCTGATCGGGCCAAGCTTGCC
>JAWVWU010000399.1:0-3016 GCA_033723595.1 Marinobacter sp.
GACGTGTCGAACAGATCGACAAACAGGAAGGCGAAGATGATGCTCAGCAGGCCGATGTTCAGGGCGCCGCCGATGTCCAGTTGCAGCAGCGTCGGCATCAGACTTGGCGGGGCCGAAACCAGACCCTTGTAGTCGACCATACCGGCGAAGAATGCGATCAGGGTGATCGCAATAATGCCAATCATGACGGCACCGGTAACGCCCCGATAGGACAGGCCGCAGATCAGCAGAAACCCTCCGAAAAACAGCAGGCTCTGAACTGAGACGACATCACCGAGGCCGACCAGCGTGGCCGGGTTGTCAACCACAATGCCGGCATTTTTCAGGGCAATCAGGGCCAGGAAGAAGCCGATACCGGCGGAAATGCCGAAACGCAGGGAGTGGGGAATGCTGTTAATGATCCATTCCCGAATGCGAAAAATACTCAGCAGGAAGAACAGCAGGCCCGACATGAACACGGCCCCCAGTGCGACCTGCCAGCTGTAGCCCATGCTGCCGACCACGGTGAATGCGAAAAAAGCGTTCAGCCCCATGCCCGGTGCCAGGGCAATCGGGTAATTGGCCCAGAGCCCCATGATCAGCGTGCCGATGGTCGCTGCCAGGCAGGTGGCGACGAACACCGCGCCAAAATCCATTCCGGTTGCCGACAGAATGCTGGGGTTTACCACGATGATGTAGGCCATGGTGAGGAACGTGGTCAGCCCGGCGACCACCTCTTTGCGCACCGTAGTGCCGTGAGCTTCCAGTTTGAACAGTCTTTCAAGCATGACAGTGTGCGCCTCGCAGGTTCATCGTGGGCCTTGTTCCAAAGGAAGGCCCGGGCTTGGAATTGAGTATTATCCGGTAATCAGAAAGAGGGTCGGTGCCGCCGTGGACGGGTCCCGGGAGCCCGGTCTGAAAAGGCGTCATGTTACCGGCTGGGCGGGCTCAGGCCAAGTCGTGAATAGCCCCTCAGCCAGTCTGTGAACGGAGAATCAGGCAGGTTAACAGCCATTGCGGCTCGCCTACTGCGACAATCCGGTTACAGACCCGCATCGTATGAGGTAGGTTAGCAAGTTAACTGACTGTCAGTGAATTTGAGGAGTAATCGCATGTCTCTGATCCGTCTGGCCTACGCCAGTGAAGCCACGTTTAATGCCCAGCCCCTGGAGCGGGGCATCGAACCGAACGTAGCGCGCATTCTGCTGGCGTCCCGGCGCAATAACCCAAAGCATGGCCTGGTCGGCGGCCTGTATTACGGGGACAACTGTTTCTTCCAGTATCTCGAGGGTGAGGAGGCAGAGGTCCGGACCGTCTACGAAAAAATTCAGAACGATCCCCGGCACCGGAACGTCAAGACACTGATAGAGGAGCCCCTCAAGGCCCGCACGTTTACCAACTGGTCGATGAAATACGTGCCAGTGGCGGACGATGTGACCCGCTTTTTGCGGGAGAATAAACTGAAGAAGTTTGATCCCTTCGCGTTCGATCGACCGCTCTGTGAAGAAATGATCGAGCTCGTCAGAGCCTCCAGCCACGACGACAAGCTGGTCAACCACACTGACCGGGTGCCTGATGCGCGTGGGGCCGGACGGGCAAAACCCGAGGTGGTGTCCGCGGGCACCCGCAACGGTCTGATGCTCGCCGCCGTTGTGCTGATCCTGGCCGTGGTGGTGGGTGGCGTGCTGTTCTTCTGACCGCGTCGCAGGGTTGCCGTCAGGATACGCGAACAGGCCGCAGCCCTATTACCAGCTCTTATGAAAATCCATAAGGCATCTTTATTTGATTCATGGGTCGACTGGGTTTAGGTTGAGCAGTTATCCGCGCCGCGAGGCGCATCCTGACAACCTTCGGAGAGACCCATGAGAGCGATTCTGTGCAAGGAATACGGACCGGCTGACAGCCTGACGATCGAGGACATTGAAAGCCCGACGGCCAGTGGCAGCGGAGTCAAGGTCAAGGTCCGGGCTGCCGGGCTGAACTTTCCGGACACACTGATTATCGAGGGCAAATACCAGATCAAGCCCAAGATGCCGTTTTCCCCCGGCGGCGAAATGGCCGGCGAAGTGATTGCGGTGGGTGACAAGGTGTCGCGCTTCAAGGTTGGCGACCGGGTCATGGGCCTGACCGGGTTCGGATCGTTCGCGGAAGAGGTCGTGGTGGCCGAGGACAACCTGGTGCCCATCCCGCCGTCCATGTCGGACGAGGAGGCTGCCGCCTTTACGATGGTTTATGGCACTTCCTATCATGCGCTCAAGCAGCGGGCCAATATCCAGCCGGGTGAAACCTTGCTGGTGCTGGGTGCCAGCGGCGGGGTAGGGCTTGCCGCGGTTGAACTGGGCAAGGCCATGGGTGCTCATGTGATCGCGGCGGCAAGCACGGCCGAGAAACTGGCGGTTGCCAAAGAGGCCGGTGCGGACGAGCTGATCAACTATACCGAGGAGCCGCTCAAGGATACGCTCAAGAAGCTGACCAATAACAAGGGTGTGGACGTTGTCTACGACCCGGTGGGTGGCGAGTTCACCGAACAGGCGCTGCGCGCCATGGCGTGGAACGGCCGCCTCCTGATTGTCGGTTTCGCAGCGGGTGATATCCCGAAGATTCCGGCCAACCTGCCCCTACTGAAAGGCTGTTCCGTAGTCGGTGTGTTCTGGGGCACCTTCACCCGTCAGGAACCGCAGAACAGCATGCAGAACATGATGGACCTGTTCAAGCTGCACAAGGAAGGCAAGATCAAGCCGCGCATCAGTGAAATCTTTGCGTTTGAGGATTATGTTGCGGCGCTGAACGCGCTGACCGGTCGGACCGCGACCGGCAAAGTGGTGCTCAAAGTCGCCGATTGAGTGGGACCGTGCCCGCCAGACCGGCGGGCGCTTCTTTGATCCATTGATCAGAACAGGATATCGCCGCGTTCAATGCGATCGTTCAGGTTCTGATCCACCCGCGTGTAGCCCCGGGTTCGGGGTAGCCACACGTAAACCTGGTCGGCAGCGGAGACGGGGTGGAAGCCCGTGCTTTTCAGGTCCGCTTTCTTGTA
>JAWVWU010000400.1:0-3015 GCA_033723595.1 Marinobacter sp.
CGCGGTCGAAGTGGCCGCGTCGACCAATGGCCAGCTGACACCGCCGGTGATGGGTGCAGCGGCTTTCCTGATGGTCGAGTATGTCGGCATTTCCTACCTGGAGGTCATCAAACACGCGATCCTGCCGGCCCTGATTTCCTATATTGCGCTGATTTACATCGTTCATCTCGAGGCTTGCAAGCTCAAGATGAAGGGCATCGAACGCCTGCAAAAACCGACGCTGGCGCAACGTCTGCTGGTCTGGGTGATGCTCCTGCTGGGGCTGTGCTTGCTGACTCTGGCGATTTATTACGGAGTTGGCTGGATCAAGAGTGTGATGGGCGATCAGGCCATGTGGGTGGTCACGCCGCTGTTGTTCGTGCTTTATGTGGGGCTGGTGGGTTATTCGACGAAGTTTCCGGAGCTGGACGTGGACGATCCGGAGCAGGCCATGGGAGAGTTACCGCCAGTTGGTCCGACGGTCAAGACCGGTCTGCACTATCTGCTGCCTGTGGTGGTGCTGATCTGGTGCCTGACGGTCGAGCGCTTTTCGCCCCAGCTGTCTGCGTTCTGGGCGACGCTGTTCATGATTTTCATCGTGCTTACCCAGCGCCCGTTGCAGGCTTTATTCCGACAGTCGGGGTCGATCAGTGAGGCCCTTCGCTCCGGTGTGACGGATTTTGTTCACTCCCTGGCGACCGGCGGCCGCAACATGGTCGGTATTGGCGTGGCGACGGCGACCGCCGGCATTGTCGTCGGTACCGTTACCCTGACAGGCATCGGGCTGGTGATGACCCAGTTCGTGGAATACATCTCCGGCGGTAACCTGCTGCTGATGCTGATATTCACGGCATTCATCAGTCTGTTGCTGGGTATGGGCCTGCCAACCACAGCCAACTACATCGTGGTGTCCACGCTGATGGCGCCGGTGATTGTCACCCTGGGTGCTCAAAACGGCCTGCTGGTGCCACTGATCGCGGTCCACATGTTCGTGTTCTATTTCGGTATCCTGGCGGATGATACGCCGCCTGTCGGTCTGGCAGCCTACGCCGCCGCGGCAATTTCCGGGGCAGATCCCATACGGACCGGGGTACAGGGGTTCACCTATGACATACGAACCGCCATTCTCCCGTTCATGTTCATTTTTAATACCCAGCTACTGCTGATCGGTCTGACCGGGTGGTTTGACCTGTTGGTCACCATTGCCAGCGCGGTAACCGCGATGCTGGTGTTCTCGGCCGCGACCCAGGGGTACTGGCTTACCCGGAGCCGGGCGTGGGAGACAGCGCTCCTGTTGCTGGTCACGTTCACCCTTTTTCGGCCGGGATTCTGGTGGGATATGGTGTACCCACCCACCGCCGAGCGCCCCGGGACGGATCTGGTTGAATACGTGAAATCGGTCCCGGCCAATGAGCCGGTCATACTCAAGGCGTCTGGCATGGCGCTGTCCGGTGACGATGTGTCGACTTATCTACAGCTCGACATCCCGCCCGGCGCGTCGCCAGAGGAGAGGCTCAACAAGGTTGGTCTGGAGTTGACGCGCCGAGACAACCAGTTGGTCGTTGATTTTGTTCAGTACGGCAGTCCGGCCCAGAAAGCCGGCCTCGAGTATGGCTGGACCATTGATACCGTGCAGGAGAAACTCGATCGTCCACCCAAGGAGCTGATGTTACTGCCAGCGCTGCTGCTGCTTGGCCTGGTTGCATACAGCCAGCTGCAGCGCCGCACGGACGATGATCGAGGGCTGGTGACAACCTGAGTAGTCGGTGCGTCGCCTGGCGTGCGCGACTGCCCGGCAGACGTTGCTGATTGCGGTCGCGGCAAAAAACCACGCCGTCTGCTGACACCCACAGCCTGCGCCTGTTATAGTCGCCGGCTGTCGAGCCGCAATCGTAATGCGGATCATGTCGCACGTGGTCTCTGGTACTGACCACCGCTGTTGGGAGTTTGAGCAATGCCTGTTGTTACCCTGCCTGATGGAAGTCACCGCAGTTTTGCAGAATCTGTGTCTGTTCATGATGTTGCCGCCGATATTGGTGCCGGTCTTGCGAAGGCAGCCCTGGCCGGCCGGGTGAACGGCACGCTGGTCGATACCAGTTATATGATCGACGACGACGTCGACCTGGCGATCGTGACTGATCGCGACGAGGATGGTGTTGATATCATCCGTCACTCAACGGCTCACCTGCTGGCTATGGCCGTGAAAGAGCTTTTCCCCGAGGCGCAGGTCACGATTGGTCCGGTGGTGGATAACGGCTTCTATTACGACTTCAAGTTTGACCGTCCGTTCACCAATGACGACCTCAGCCGCATCGAGGCCAGGATGGAAGAGCTGGCCAAACAGGATATTCCTGTCTCCCGTTCTGTGCTGTCACGGGATGAGGCGGTCAAACTCTTCGAGCAGATGGGGGAAGAGTACAAGGTGCGCATCATCCAGGATATTCCCGGTAATGAGGCACTGTCTTTCTATCGCCAGGGTGACTTTATCGATCTCTGTCGTGGCCCCCATGTGCCCAACACCGGCAAGCTCAAAGCGTTCAAGCTGACCAAAGTGGCCGGCGCCTACTGGCGCGGCGACACCAGCAATGAGCAGCTCCAGCGGGTCTATGGGACCGCCTGGGGTAACAAGAAAGACCTCAAGGCGTACCTTCACCGGCTTGAGGAAGCGGAAAAGCGGGATCACCGCAAGATCGGCAAGAAGCTTGACCTGTTCCACATGCAGGAAGAAGCGCCGGGCATGGTATTCTGGCACCCGGATGGCTGGACCGTTTACCAGACCATCGAACAGTACATGCGTGAAAAGCTTCACCGTCATGGCTATCAGGAAATCAAGACGCCGCAGGTGGTCTCCCGTGTCCTCTGGGAACAGTCCGGCCACTGGGACAAGTTCGGTGACGACATGTTCACCACCGAGTCCGAAAAGCACGATTTTGCCATCAAGCCGATGAACTGTCCCTGCCACATTCAGGTGTTCAATCAGGGGCTGAAAAGCTACAAGGATTTGCCGTTGCGCCTTGCGGAATTCGGCTCGTGCCA
>JAWVWU010000401.1:0-3013 GCA_033723595.1 Marinobacter sp.
CGGGTCTGCCTGTTGGGGCGTAATGGCGAGGGTAAATCCACCTTGCTGAAGATTGTGACCGGCGAGGTCACCCCGGACGGAGGCCTGGTGCGCCTGGATGACGGCGCGAGATTGGCAGTGCTGCCGCAGAATCTACCCAGCAACGATACCCGAACCGCGTATGAGGCCGTCGCCAGCGCCTTCCCGGAGACCGGAGAGTTGCTTGCCCGGTTCCACTCACTGACCCATGCGGCGGACGACACCAGTCTCGACGAACTGATGAAAGTCCAGGAACGGCTGGAAGCGCTTGACGGCTGGCGACTTGATCAGAAAGTCACGGCCATACTCGAGCAGTACCGGATCGATCCGGACAGCGTACTCAATACCCTGTCCGGGGGCTGGCAGCGGCGGGTCCTGCTGGCGCGCGCACTGGTGGGTGAGCCGGACCTGCTGTTGCTGGACGAGCCGACCAACCATCTGGACGTGCCTGCGATTGCCTGGTTGGAGGAGGCTCTCGGCCAGTTCCGTGGCGCGCTGTTGTTTGTCAGCCACGACCGGGCGTTCATCCGGCGAATGGCGACACGGATTGTCGAGCTGGATCGCGGTCAGCTGGTCAGCTTCTCTGCAACCTATGATCGCTACCTCGACCTGAAGGAAAAGGCGCTGGAAGAGGAAGATCGTCAGAATGCGCTGTTTGACAAGCGGCTGAAGCAGGAGGAAGCCTGGATCCGCCAGGGCATAAAGGCCCGTCGCACCCGTAATATGGGACGGGTGAGGGCGCTCAAGGCCATGCGTGAAGAGCGTCAGCAGCGCCGTGAACGGGGTGGCAATGCCCAGTTCGTGGTCGAGGATGCGGCGCGCTCGGGACGACTGGTGGTCGAGGCCAGCCACGCCGGCTTTGCCTATCCGGATGGCCGATCGGTGATCGACGATTTGAACCTGACGGTTATGCGCGGCGACAAGATTGGCCTGATTGGCGAAAACGGAACCGGCAAGACCACGCTGGTCAGGCTGATGCTGGGCGATCTTGAACCGACGGCCGGGCAGATCCGCCTGGGAACCAACCGGGAAGTCGCCTATTTCGATCAGCTCCGTGGCGAACTGGATCTGTCGGCCAACGCGCTGGACAACCTGTCCGAAGGGCGTGAGTTCATCGAGATTAATGGCCAGCAGAAGCATGTACTGGGTTATCTCCAGGAGTTCCTGTTCTCGCCCGAGCGTGCACGCTCGCCGGTACGGGTTTTCTCTGGCGGCGAACGGGCACGGCTATTGCTGGCCAAGCTGTTCAGCAAGCCGGCCAATATTCTGGTGCTGGATGAGCCAACCAACGACCTTGACGTGGAGACGCTGGAACTGCTTGAGTCCCAGTTGGTCGCCTTCAGCGGCACCGTCATCGTCATCAGTCACGACCGTGAGTTCCTGGACAACGTGGTGACTGATACGCTGTTTCTCGACGGGTCCGGTCAGGTCAGGAACTTTGTGGGCGGCTACAGTGACTGGCGTCGGCAGGGCGGCGCTTTCCCGACCGAGCGCCAGGCCGAGCGCGGTGCGACACGGTCATCAAAGCCGGCGAAGGCCGCGACCGTCAGGCCGGCGGCTCCGTCCGGTGTCGCTCCGGCTCAGAAAACGGCCAAGCTGAGTTACAAGTTGAAACGCGAGCTCGAGCAATTGCCGGGTACCATAGAGACGCTGGAAAATCGCGTGGCGGATCAGCAAAGCGTTGTGACGGCCGACGATTTCTATACCCGACCGGGCGCTGATGTGACAGCGGAACTGGACAAGCTGGCGGCCCTTGAGGCTGAGTTGGAGCAGACCCTGGAACGCTGGATGGAACTGGAAGAGCTGAGCAATCAATGACTGTTAACTACACCTTTACGTTGCCGGAGCAGCGGACCATTCAGTTCCGTGTCTCAGGCCAGCCGACACCGGTCAGCAATGCCGGGAATCTGCCCGCCTGGACCAGACTGGAGCACTGTCAGTGCGCGAACTGTCCGTTGAAGCCGACGCAGACACCACACTGTCCTGCGGCGACGGAAATGCTGCCGGTTGTGGACGCTTTCCGCGAAGAAGATGCTTACCAACGAGTGACGGTGACGGTAACGGATGAGCGCCGTACCTACAGCAAGGACACCACACTCGAGGAAGCGCTGAGATCGCTGTTGGGCCTGAAAATGGCAACCAGTGGCTGTCCGGTGCTGTCAGAGTTGAAGCCCATGGCTATTCATCATCTGCCGTTTGCCAGCAACGACGAATTCATCATGCGATCGGTGTCGCACTATCTTCTGCAGCAATATTTTGAAAAGCGGAATCATCATGAGCCCGATTGGGAGCTCAAGGGACTGGTCGAGCGTAATCAGCGCCTGCAGTTGGTCAACCAGGCACTCTGGCAACGGATACATTCGGTGTGCAAGGGGGACAGCAATCTCAAGGCGTTGCTGAACTTTTTCTCCATGGCTTCAAGCGTGAGCTTCTCCCTCGAGAGCCAGCTTCGTAAACTTGAGTCCCGTATCAAGGGAGAGACGCCATCGTGAGGGGCGCACGATGCTTCGTTGACGGCGTCCCGCTTGAGCGGTATCAGGTAATCCGAACGGCCAGAACGTCGCATTCGGCGCCATGAAGCACACCGTTCGCGGTGGAGCCCAGTAGCAACTGGAATCCGTGTCGTCCGTGGCTACCGACAATCACGAGATCAAACTGCTTTTCTTCGCACAGGCGATGGATCTCGGATTCCGGCCGTCCGACGCTGGCCAGCTGGCGTTCCGGTGGCACCCCGTACTCCCGGCCGTAGGCTTCGAGCTGTGACTTCGCCGCCTTGTCCAGTTGTTCCTGCAACTCGGTAAGATCCATCGGTATGTCGCCGCCATAGGCATACCCAACCGGCTCAACCACGTGAACCAGGGTCATGTCAGCCTGGAAGGCATCGACGATGAGCCGGGCTTTTTTCAGAACCTGGGGGGCTTCCTCGGTCAGGTCGATCGCGACCAGAATATTCCTGTATTCAGTCATACATGCTCTCCTTCAGGGGCTCAGCAGC
>JAWVWU010000402.1:0-3004 GCA_033723595.1 Marinobacter sp.
AAGCCAGGAGGCGAACATGTCGAACGAAGGTTTGAGCAAAGACAGTCACAATACCCTCAGCCAACTCAAGGTTGGCGACAAGACCTACCACTACTTCAGCCTGCCCGAGGCGAGCAAAGCCCTCAGTGGCGTCGAGACGCTGCCGTTCTCGCTCAAGGTTCTGCTGGAGAACCTGCTGCGTAACGAGGACGGCACCACCGTCGACAAGAATCATCTGCAGGCCATGAGTGACTGGCTGGACAAGGGGCACTCAGAGACCGAAATCCAGTACCGCCCGGCCCGGGTACTGATGCAGGACTTTACCGGTGTGCCGGCGGTAGTCGACCTGGCCGCCATGCGCGATGCCATGAACGCGGCCAACGAAGATCCGGCCCGTATCAAACCGCTTTCGGCGGTCGACCTGGTCATCGACCACTCGGTCATGGTGGATCATTTCGGCGATCCGTCGGCGTTCAAGGACAACGTCGCCGTCGAGATGGAACGCAACAAGGAGCGTTACGAATTCCTGCGCTGGGGCCAGCAGGCCTTTGATAATTTCCGGGTCGTACCGCCGGGGACGGGCATCTGTCACCAGGTCAACCTGGAGTACCTGGGCAAGACGGTCTGGACCAAAGAGCAGGATGGCAAGACCTTTGCGTTTCCCGATACGCTGGTGGGAACCGACTCCCACACCACCATGATCAACGGCCTCGGCATTCTCGGCTGGGGCGTTGGCGGCATCGAGGCGGAAGCGGCGATGCTGGGTCAACCGGTGTCGATGCTGATTCCCGAAGTGGTCGGCTTCAAGGTCAGCGGCAAACTGCGCGAGGGCATTACCGCCACCGATCTCGTGCTCACCGTCACTGAAATGCTGCGCAAGAAAGGCGTGGTGGGTAAATTCGTCGAGTTCTATGGCGACGGCCTCAAGGACATGCCGGTGGCTGACCGTGCCACCATCTCCAACATGTCGCCGGAATTTGGCGCCACCTGTACCTTTTTCCCGGTGGATGAGCAGACGCTTAACTACATGCGTCTGACCGGCCGCGATGACGCCCAGATCGAACTGGTCGAGGCTTATGCAAAAGCCCAGGGGCTGTGGCGTGAACCGGGTCAGGAGCCGTCGTACACGGACACCCTGGAACTGGACATGAGCGAGGTGGAAGCCAGCCTGGCCGGACCGAAGCGTCCTCAGGACCGGGTAGCCCTGCAGAACATGAAGTCCACCTTCGAACTGATCATGAGTCAGTCTGACGACAGCAACGGTGATGCGGCCCAGAATCGTCTGGCGTCAGAAGGCGGACAGACCGCGGTCGGGGTTGATGACAGTTACAAGCACGCCAACAGCCAGAGTTTCGAGATCAAGGGCGAGAAAGTCCGGCTTGATCCGGGCGCTGTTGTCATTGCCGCCATCACCTCGTGTACCAATACCTCCAACCCCAGCGTCATGATGGCGGCCGGCCTGCTGGCCCGCAACGCGCTGGAGCGGGGCCTGATGACCCGGCCGTGGGTCAAGACCTCACTGGCGCCCGGGTCCAAGGTGGTGACTGATTACCTCAAAGCCGCTGGGCTCCAGGATGACCTGAACCAGCTTGGCTTTGATCTGGTGGGCTACGGTTGCACCACCTGCATCGGCAATTCCGGACCACTGCCCGACGAGGTGGAAAAGGCCATCGACCAGGGCAACCTGACCGTGGCATCGGTGCTTTCCGGCAACCGTAACTTTGAGGGCCGCATCCATCCGCTGGTAAAAACCAACTGGCTGGCCTCACCGCCCCTGGTGGTGGCCTATGCGCTGGCCGGTAACGTGCGCCTGGACCTGAGCAAAGAGCCGCTGGGCAAGGACAAAGACGGCAAACCGGTGTACCTGAAAGACATCTGGCCGTCGCAGCAGGCGATTGCCGACGCAGTCCAGCAGGTCAAGACCAGCATGTTCCAGACTGAGTACGCCGAGGTGTTCGACGGTGACGACATCTGGAAATCGCTCGAGGTGCCGGACAGCAAGGTCTACGACTGGTCAGACAAGTCCACGTACATTCAGCACCCGCCTTTCTTTGAAGGCATGGGACGGGAGCCGGATCCGATCGAGGACATCAAGGATGCCAACATCCTGGCCCTGCTGGGCGACTCGGTGACCACCGACCACATTTCCCCGGCCGGCTCCATCAAGCCGGACAGTCCGGCGGGCAAATACCTGCAGGAGCACGGGGTGGAGCCAAAAGACTTCAACTCCTACGGCTCTCGCCGTGGTAATCACGAGGTGATGATGCGCGGCACCTTTGCCAACGTCCGCATCAAGAACGAGATGCTGGACGGTGTTGAAGGTGGCTTCACACGGCACATCCCCAGCGGTGAGCAGATGCCGATCTACGATGCTGCGATGAAGTACGTGGCCGACGAGACGCCGCTGGTGGTGATCGCAGGCAAGGAATACGGCACCGGTTCCAGTCGTGACTGGGCGGCCAAGGGCACCCGTCTGCTGGGTGTGCGGGCCGTGGTCGCTGAATCCTATGAGCGTATTCACCGGTCGAACCTGATCGGTATGGGGGTCATGCCGCTGCAGTTTGCCGAGGGCGTTGACCGCAAGTCCCTCAAGCTCACTGGTGAGGAAACCATCAGTATCAGTGGCCTGTCCGGTGAGGTGAAGCCGGGCGCAACACTGACCATGACCGTGACCTATCCCGACGGCAAGACCGAGAGCTGTGAGTTGAAGTCACGCATCGATACAGCCAATGAAGCGACCTACTTCAAGCACGGTGGTATCCTGCACTACGTGCTGCGGGAGATGATCTCCGCAGCCTGATCACAGCCCGGGCCGACGGCGTCGATTGCTTGTCGCCGTCGGATAATCGTGCGACGCTGACCGCTCGAGATCCGGGCTGTCAGCGTCTGCGTTTGGGACAGTGTCCCGGTCCAGCCACATGACAAAGAGACAGAGAGACAGCATGTCATCCACGACGGCCTCACGGGATGAGCTCAAAGCAAAACTGAACCTGGAAACCTCGCAGATCGCCTGGCATGACCTGCA
>JAWVWU010000403.1:0-2997 GCA_033723595.1 Marinobacter sp.
ACCCGCACCTCGAAATCAATGCTGCTTTCCCCAAGGCCGACGCAGAACACTGCCGGCGCCGGATCGTCCACGACGCGGGGATTGCTCTCAGCAACCCGGGCCAGCACCGACTGTACCGTGTTGACATCGGAGCCGTAGGCGACCCCGACACGGATAATGACCCGGGTGATCGGATCCGACAGTGTCCAGTTGGTCAGATCCTGAGTAACGAAGGTCTTGTTGGGAATGACCTGCTCCTTGCGGTCCCAGTCCACCAGTGTGGTGGCCCGTATGCGGATACGCGAAACGGTGCCGGTTATGCCGCCGATCGTGACGGTGTCACCGACCCGGATCGGACGTTCGAACAGCAGGATGATGCCCGACACAAAATTGGCCACGATTTCCTGCAGGCCAAACCCCAGCCCGACGCCCAGGGCCGCGACCAGCCATTGCAGCTTTGACCACTGAAGCCCGAGCACGCCCAGGGCGACGGAGACGCCAATGATCACAATGATGTACTTGGCGAGTGTGGTAATGGCGTAACCGGCGCCGGGCTCCAGGTCCATGTGACTGAGCAGAGTAACTTCCAGGGTGCCCGGCAGGTTTTTCGCAGCCAGCACCGTACCCATGGCAAACAGCAGGGAGAGCAGCAGATCTCCCAGTGTGATGGGCAGTGGCTCGGTGCCGTCAATGCCGGTGGTGATGGTCCACAGGGTAATATCATTGAGCAGTTGCAGAGCCGGGATGACGCCTGCCCACAGCATCCAGAGGCCGCCGATGGCGAGAGCATACCCCAGAATGCGCAGCAGCGAGGTGCTCTGCTGGTTGATGTCCTGAAGGTCCATCTCTGGCATGTCCAGCGCCGGTGGCAGTCCCTCCCCCGAGGTTTCTGCCGCTTCCCGGCTTTCGGCCAGGCGGCGGTCCGCCGCCCGCTGCTCCCGGAGGCGCGCGAGGATCATTCGGCGCTCGCGCACCGACAGTCCGCGCAACCCGATGTAGTAGAGCAGCACAATGAACGCCAGCCAGGAAATGCTGATAAACAGATTGCCTTCGACCTCAACAGCGGTGTAGTGGTAGCCGAGCCAGGAAACGACGACCAGCCCGATGGGAATGCCGACCGCCAGAGCATGCAGCGCCTTGAGCGTTGTGCGCTGCTGGCGTTCACTGCGAACGGCGCTCATCAAACGCTGTGCAAACAGGGCCAGGGCGAATGACGCGATGGTGAAGAGGATGCGACCCAGGCTGTTGCGAAAGTCGATGTTGTCGGGAATCTCGAGCGTTGGACTGATGATGGTGACCGGAATCAGCACCGCGAGCAGGATCGGTACCTCCCGGCGAATCGCCTGCAGGGTGCGCGTATTCCATTTGAAATGGCGCTCGCCCAGACCTCTCGGATAGGCGACTTTGTAGACCAGTGTGAGCAGGAACATGACAAACGTCGCCCCGGTAAAGCCGTGGGACAGTGCTGACATGAACGGGTCACCTTCCATCAGCAATAACGCGCACAGCGCGAGGGCAAGCACGCCTGGCAGGGTGAGCAGCAGGCTGTAGCCCAGCGCAATCAGGGTTGACGGGAACCGGTCGCGTCCGACATTGCCGACATCGGCACCACTGCTCACCAGTCGGGCCCGCAGACTACGACGGCGCATCAGCACCAACGCCAGGATCATCGTAATCAGGCCGATGCGAAGCGGTCGCGCCCGAAGTGACTGATCAACGCTGGTGAACAGTGATGACCACTGGTCCGGAGAAACCAGCCAGGCCGTGGCGTGATAAACCCGCGCGAAGCTCGCCAGACTGATCACCTCGGCACTGGGCAGCCAGAACAGTCGCTGTTGCAGCAGCTTCTGGTAAGCCAGTATGCGATCCTGCAGGGTTGAGACGGTCTTGTAGTAGTCGTTGAGAACGTCAATCTGGCGGGTGACCGTGGTATGCAACTGGCGTAACAGGTCGGCGCGTTTTTCCTTGAGCTGTTGCTGGGCGGAATCGGATGGCGACAGGTCTGCTTCAAACTCCTCGACCCGTAATTGCTCTTCCCGGGCGGCTGCCAGCTTCTCGCGGATGCCGGTGACCAGATCGTCGGTGATGTTCTGGCTCTTCAGTCGGTTAAGCCGCTGCCGCAATAGATTGGCGTAGTCTTCGGTCAGGTTCAGTCCGGCTTTTTCGAGCCGGAGCTGGAAACTCTGATATTCATCGTTGAGGCGTTTGAGCAGGTCTTCAGCGTAACTCAGGCGCTCCTGGCTTTTTTCCAGGGCCACGCGACGCTGGTCCTGAGTGGCGCGCAGTGACTGGATCTGTTGACGGATACCGGCCGAGGACGCAGACGGCAGGTTGATGGCCAGTGGCGTGGCCACCTCCTGTTCGATCTCGGGCTTGACCGAAGGCAATGAGGCCTCCGGTGATGGCTGATCGGCTGCCCGCAGCGGGGTAGACGCAAACAGGGTCAGCCCGGCCATCAACAGCCAGGGCCAGAGTGGTCTGAGAGTCTGCGGGTATATCAGCATTAATCCAGCGTCCTGAGTCGTGCGTCCTGATGTCCGGTAATTTAGCCCCTGATCGTCGGTCTGACCGAATCCGGTCCGACAGTATAACTGCGATGCGGCCCTGACCGGTTGTGACCAAAGCGTCATGGTACGGGCCCCCGGCCGTCTTTTCAGCATGGCTCGCCGGCAGGCTCGCCCGGTCTTGCTTTCAGAAACTTGCCAGGTGCGAGACAGCGACCTCCCGGCGACCCGCTAACTCAGGGCCAACCAGGTACCGACGAGAATCATCAGCGTGCCTGCCACGCGGTTCATGACCCTGACACCGCCGCCCTTGCGCAGGGCGTTGCGGAGGGTTTTGCCGCCGTGGGCGTATATCTGCAGGCAGATAAATTCTAGCGTCAGGATCATCAGAATCAGGACGGTCAGTTGCGGTGCCATCGGCAGGCGGCTGTCGATAAATGGCGGCAGGAGCGCAATGAAAAACGCCCAGCCCTTGGGGTTGGCGATGGCGGTGATAAAGCCCTGGGAGGCCAGT
>JAWVWU010000404.1:0-2997 GCA_033723595.1 Marinobacter sp.
GGACCGAATATCGCCCTGCTTCTGCCTGTGCAGGAAATCGGCCCACGGCATCAGACCCAGTTTGACGCCGTAGCCGTTTGTCCAGAGCACTTCCGCGGTATCATCCAGGACCGACAGACAGAACCGGCGTTGCTCTTCGTCGCCCGTGCCATCGACGTACCACTGCCCGACCGACATGGCCACTTGGTCTGGATCGGGCGATGTCAGGGTCAGCCAGCCCTGGTCGAATTCGAACGGATCACTGCCTGAAAGCGCAGGCCGGCGTTCGATATCCTCGCCCCGCAAGCGGGCAACGAGAATCAACTCCACACCCTGCAGCCTGACGGGCGACAGGTCTGAGCCGTGCACCCGTTTCCAGACCTCCGACAGGCGATCGGCCAGCTGTTCCCCGACCTGGTACAGGCGGTTTCGATCCTTGTCTGACAGGGCGCTGTCGCCCACCCAGACCAGCCATTCGAGTAATTTACTGGCGTGCTTCCAGGTTTCACCATCCACCCCGTCATTCCAGGCGATCTGACGCAACAGCGGCATCCACACGTCGATGACGAACTCGAGAATAGCGCCCGGCAGTCGCCGGTTCTTCAGGGCGCGGCCCACCACCGCACGAGCGGTCTGTTCGGCACGCCGCTGCCGGCTGGCGCCGTGCTCAGTCTCCAGCAGCCGCTGGTGCAGACGGTCCGACCGCTCATGACGACGACGGGCCTCGTTATGCCACTGCTCGGCAAACGCGTGGAACGGCTCCAGGGATCCCTGCTCAAAGCTCGCCGCAACGGCCTGCTGCAGCAGGTCCAACTGATCCAGCAGTAACCGCGCAGAGCGACCGCCAGAGTCGCTCCAGCCACGCCAGTCCGCGAGGCTGTCCAGCCACTCGAGTAAGGCAGGATCGACGGCGGCGGCACGGCCGTCATTCATACGCCAGGCGAGAAAAAAACGGAGTCGGGCAACCCGGTTGACCAGGGTCGGATGCAGACCCGACAGACGAAGGAATACGTCCATGATCCGGTCAGACAGATAAGCCGCGTTCACCTGTCGTACCGTCCAGACCTGACTGCGGGCGCGCAGCGTGTCGATCACTGACTCATCCCGATTTGCTTGCCAGCAGGACAGCAGCAGGTCCCGCCAGTCGGTTTGATCGGCGTCATCAAGCCGACCGACCGGATACGGTAGCTCCGGTATCCGGATGCCGGTCAGTATCGGATCCACCTGACGGGTGGGTGAAGCGGCCAGGTCGTTACCGGATTGCGCTGAAGCCATGCAGTTTTACCTGTTGAATACGGTCGGGATTACACCCGGTCAGGATCATTGCACCATGCCCTGCAGGCCGCGTCCAGACAGGGTTCGTTTCACTTTGTGGCCGCGTTGCATTAAGGGGGTAAATGACGCAGTATAACGACCAATCAAAAACCGCAACCAAATCGCCCGCGGGTCCCGGAGCCATGCATGCCGGGGCCACGGCAAGCGTGATATCGGGGATACGTAGAACATGTCCGGCAACAATCTCGAGAACATCAATGTGGCCAGTCAGGAAGCACTGATTACACCGGAGGCGCTCAAGCAGGAACTGCCTCTGTCTGACAAGGCCGCGGAAACCGTCGCGAACGGCCGCCAGGCCATCAATGACATTCTGGATGGCAAGGACCACCGTCTGTTCATCGTGGTTGGCCCCTGCTCGATTCACGATGTCGAAGCCGCCCATGAGTACGCTCGCAAGCTCAAGGCCCTGGCGGATGAGGTCAGTGATACGCTGTTTATCGTGATGCGGGTCTATTTCGAGAAGCCCCGGACCACCATTGGCTGGAAAGGCCTGATCAACGATCCGCATCTGAATGACTCGTTCGACATCGAACAGGGTCTTAAAATCGGCCGTCAGCTGTTGCTCGACATTGCCGAGCTGGGTCTGCCGGCCGCCACCGAGGCGCTGGATCCGATCGCTCCGCAGTATCTTCAGGACACAATTTCCTGGTCCGCTATCGGCGCCCGTACCACCGAGTCCCAGACCCACCGCGAAATGAGCAGCGGCCTGTCGATGGCAATCGGTTTCAAGAACGGAACGGACGGCAGTCTCGATGTGGCGGTGAACGCGATGAAATCGGTTTCCCACCCCCACAGTTTCCTGGGCATTGACCAGCAGGGCAAAGGCTCGATTGTCCGCACCAAGGGTAACGCCTACGGTCACGTGGTGCTGCGTGGTGGCGGCGGCAAGCCCAACTACGATTCAGTCAATGTGGCGCTGTGCGAAAAGGCCCTGGAGAAGGCCGGGTTGCGCAAGTCCATCATGGTTGACTGCAGCCACGCGAATTCCAGCAAGGATCCCGGTATCCAGCCCCTGGTCATTCAGGACATCACCCACCAGATTCTGGAAGGCAACCAGTCTATCCAGAGCCTGATGATCGAAAGTCATCTGAACTGGGGTAACCAGCCGCTGACTGACAATCTGGCCGACCTCAAATACGGCGTGTCTATCACCGATGCATGCATTGACTGGCCAACCACCGAAAAAGCACTGCGTGAGATGCGCGACAAGCTGAAGGATGTGTTGCCAAAACGCCGGTCCTGAGCCGATATCAGACTCACCTGAGCCGCCCTCGCCGGCTCAGGTGTACCTCAGCCGTTGTTTTTACCGGCGCCTATCCAGTCCAGCCGAGAGCGCAGCTCAACCACCGAGCCAATAATGATCAGCGTCGGGGCATGCACCTGATGGCGCTCCACATCGGCAACAATTGTCTCAAGCGTTCCCGCCACGACCTGCTGGTCCGGTGTCGTCCCCTTTGAGACCAGCGCCACCGGCATGGTGCCGGCCATGCCGTGCGCCATCAACTCGCGGGTGATGATCGGCAATCCAACCAGCCCCATATAGAACACCAGCGTCTGGTTGTTCTGCACGAAATCGGTCCAGGGCAGATCACAGGTATCGTTCTTGAGATGGCCGGTTACAAAGCGGACGGACTGGGCGTAATCGCGGTGAGTCAGCGGGATGCCGGCGTAGGCGGCACATCC
>JAWVWU010000405.1:0-2988 GCA_033723595.1 Marinobacter sp.
CGGCGCCTCAGCCCGGCTGATACGATGGCTGGCGCGCCATCGCCAGCCGATCTATTTTACCTGCCTGCTGATAACCGCCGGCCTGCTGTTACTGACCCCGACGGCGTACGCGTTCTTTCATGGCGGTCTCTCACAGGCCTTGCCGGTCAGTCTGGTGGTGGCCGTACCGGCTCTGGTGCTGGCATCGATCCTGGTGAACTGGCTGGCCACATTGACGGTGCCGGCGCGGGTGTTGCCCAAGCTCGATTTCTCCGCCGGCATTGCGACCGATCACAAGGCGGTGGTCTGCATGGCGCTGCTGATCAGCTCGGAACAGGACATCACCAACGCCATTGACCAACTGGAACGACATTACCTGGCCAACCCGGACCGGCAGCTTCGGTTTGGACTGCTCACCGGCCTGTTCGACGCCGACGCGGCCATCACCCCGCGCGATGCGGCGCTGCTGGAAGCCCTGCGCGCCGGCATTACCAACCTCAACCATCATTACAGCGACGGCAGCGAGCCACCGTTTTTCTGGATGCACCGGGCCCGGACATTCAACCGGCAGGACGGCCTCTGGATGGAGTGGGAACGCAAACGCGGCAAACTCAAGGAGTTCAACCACTACCTGCTGACCGGCGAGCGCGGCTCGTTCATGGACTCCGAAGGCGAGATCGGCTGGCTGCGCCAGGCCCGTTACGTCATCACCCTGGACGCCGACACCCTGCTGCCGGTCGATGGCGCGCGGCGCCTGGTCGGCACCATTGCCCACCCCCTGAACCAGCCCGTCTGGAATCCGGAAACCGGCGAAATCCTGTCCGGCTACAGCATTCTCCAGCCACGGGTCGAGATCAATCCGATGACCGCCACCCGGAATATCTTCACCCGGATCTTTTCCGGTGACCGTGGCCTTGACCTGTACACCCTTGCGGTCTCCGATGCCTACCAGGACCTGTTCAACGAGGGCATATTCACCGGTAAGGGACTGCTGCATGTGGCCGCGTTCGAGGCAAGCCTGACCAATGCGATTCCTGAAGGCGCCGTGCTCAGCCACGATTTGCTGGAGGGCATCCACGGGCGCACGGCGCTGGTCAGTGATGTGGTCATGTATGAGGAATACCCGCCTGAATACCTGTCCTTCGGCCGGCGCCTGCACCGCTGGATACGCGGAGACTGGCAACTGTGGCCCTGGCTGTGGCGGACTGTGCCTACGGAAGATGGCGGACGTCGTGCCAATCGACTGTCCGGGCTGCACCGCTGGCAGCTGGCCCACAATCTGTTGCGCAGCCTGCAGGCGCCCTGGCTCCTGCTGTTGCTCCTGATGGGCTGGTTTGCGTTGCCCGGATCATCGCTGCACTGGACCACGCTGGCCATGCTGACACTGCTCGTACCCAGTCTGACCGGCTTTGTCGGGCTCGCCCACGCCACGGTCCGACGGCGCCGGGCAGCGCAGCACGTCAGAAACCTCAAGGGTGATCTCAAGCGCTGGGTGCTGGTGGTTGCCTTCCTGCCGCA
Organism: Marinobacter sp.; assembly: GCA_033723595.1. Taxonomy (GTDB): domain Bacteria; phylum Pseudomonadota; class Gammaproteobacteria; order Pseudomonadales; family Oleiphilaceae; genus Marinobacter. The sequence continues at coordinate 1,498 of JAWVWU010000405.1, forward strand.
AGAGTCGCTGATTACGCTGGATGCGGTATTCCGATCGATGTACCGCAGCCGCATCAGCCACCGACGCCTGCTGGAGTGGACACCCGCGGCTTTCGAGGCCGGACGCTCCGGGGCAGCGACCGCCGGGCACTACTGGCGAAACCTCTGGGCGGGCCCGGCCTCGGCGACGGTAACCACGACGCTGCTTGCGATAAGCTCGCCCGCCACGCTGATCTACGCACTGCCCATTCTGCTGCTCTGGCTGGCGTCCCCGCAGATCGCGTTTTTCATACGACAGGATCGAAAACGACCGATCGAGCGGATTCGCAGCGAGGACCGGACCCACCTGAGAAGGCTTGCCCGCCGGACCTGGTATTTTTTTGAACGATTCGTCGGGCCTGAAGATCACTGGCTGCCGCCGGACCATTTCCAGGAAGACCCCAAGGGGGTGGTGGCCCATCGCACCTCGCCGACCAACATCGGCATGCTCCTGGTCAGCAACCTGACCGCCTATGACCTGGGCTACATGGACGCCGAAGAGCTGGCGATCCGCTCCCGCAACACCCTGCGAACCATGCAGCGCCTGCCGAGGTTCCGGGGGCATATCCATAACTGGTGTGACACCCACCAGCTCACCACCCTGCCCCCGGCCTATGTGTCGACGGTGGACAGTGGCAACCTGCTGGGCTGTCTGCTGGCGCTGAAACAGGGTCTGCTGGGACTCGAGAACGACAGTGTCTGGCGATTCAACCTGTTCGAGGGCCTGCTGGATACCACCGGTGTACTGGAGGATTCGATCGAGGGGACCCCTGCCACGCCGGCCCGGCGGGAGCTTGCGGCTGAACTGATGACCCTGCGCAAACAGATCACCGAGGCCCGCCTTCGGCACCGGCAATGGCCCGGGCTGCTGGACGTCCTGGCCGACCACCTGCACACGGGGGTGGATCCCGCGGTGCAGCAGGTACTGCGTGAGACACCGTCGCTACCGCCCGGGGTTCTGGCCGACCTGCGCATCTGGCTGGAACGGTCCCACCATCACCTCAACCGGATGCTCCAGAGCCGGGATCGGTTTCTACCCTGGTGGCCGGCGCTGGGCACGCGGCCAACCATCACCCCGGGGGACATGACGCGCACTCACCACGACGCCTGGCTGTCCCTGGAACAGGCACTTCTTCAGCCGCCGACCCTGCAAGGTCTGACCACGCTGGGCTCGCAACTGCAGCCGTTAATTGATCAGCTCGCGGGCGCCACCCCCGCCAACGCAGTGCCCGAGGCGCTAAAGACCTGGCTTGAGCCCCTGCCAGGCTATCTGAGCAAGGCGGCCCGGTCCGCGCGGTCGCTGTTGCTCACCGCCCGGGACCTGGCTGATACCTGTGAAACCTGGTTCAAGGAAACCGACCTGGCGTTTCTCTACGACTCGGAAAAGAAGGTATTCCGGATCGGTTACAACGTGGACCAGGGCAAACTCGACGACAACGCCTACGATCTGCTGGCCTCGGAGGCCCGCCTGGC
>JAWVWU010000406.1:0-2985 GCA_033723595.1 Marinobacter sp.
CTTGAAAAGCTCTACGGGCTGAAACAGAAGCAGCTACAACAGGCCAGCCGGCAGACAGACAGCCTGCTTTACCGCGTTCTCGCTGCGGAGGCCGAGGCGATCACCGACGCCCTGAAGACCCGCCGCTGACGGCGGGCCGGGGCCTCCGTGCGCGGCTCCGATCTCTGAAGTTCAGAGTCTGGCGGCCACGTCGGTGCCCTGCCGGATGGCCCGTTTGGCCTCTATGAGCTGACCAATTAGGTCACCGTCCGCTTCGAAAAGCGTCACTGTATGACCTCAGGCGTTCTCACTATTGACGGTCATGGTAGCATACTGACCTTCGACCAATGGATGAGACGGACGCTGTTATGAGTGCAGATCGGGTGCTACTGGAGATCGAGGGCGGCATTGCGACCGTTACCCTGAACCGGCCAGACAAATACAATGGCCTCGATATGCCAATGTTCGAGGCGATCGCCGCAACAGCCCGCACGCTGAAAAAAAACCGACAGGTTCGCGCCATCGTGCTCAGGGGTGCCGGTGAGGCCTTCTGCTCCGGCCTCGACGTCAAGTCCGTGTCCAAAAAGCCTCTAAATTTTATGAAGTTGTTGATCAAACCAGGACGTAAAATCAGCAATCTCGCCCAGGATGTCGGCTATCTCTGGCGTGACGTGCCCGCTCCGGTGATCGCGGCCACCCACGGCTACTGTTTCGGCGGGGGCTTCCAGATTGCCCTGGGCGCTGATTTCCGTTTCACCACGCCGGATTGCCGGTTTTCAATCATGGAAACAAAATGGGGCCTGATCCCCGACATGAGCCTGGCGGTCACCCTCAGGGAACTGATCAGTATCGACCTGGCCAAGGAGCTGACCATGACCGCCCGCCAGTTCAACGGCCACGAAGCCCACGACATGGGTCTGGTCAGCCGGGTGTGCGAGGATCCGCTGGCGGCAGCCTATGACTTCGCGAACGAGCTCGCCGACCGCTCCCCCGACGCCGTTGCCGCCAGCAAGCTTCTGTTCAATCGCACCTGGACGGCCTCGGATAAGACCGCTCTGGGCTGGGAAACCCGCCTGCAAAAGAAAATTATCGGTCGCGCCAATCAGCGCATTGCGGTGGCCCGCAACGGCAAGGAACCGGAAAAACCATACCAGAACCGACGCGAGCTCTGATCACGGCCCGGGTCGAACTGGCCAATTCACTGGCTGAGCGAGTATCGGTCTGACTGCCAGACCGGGCCTGACCGGGTTCCGCTCGTCACGCAAACATGGCTTGACCTGCCGGCTCGGCCACGTATTATCAGGGCCATGATTCAACAACCGGAGCAGTCATGCTCGACCGCCCACGCGTAATGCCAGGCTATATGGTAGCTCCCAGTGCCCTGTTCGATGCACGCCTGGGCCGGTTGCCCTACTTCCCGGACCCCCCTTCCTTGCGGTAAAGCCATCTGCAACGGGCCTGGTTTCGCACTGCCCGTGCCTGAGGTCTAGACTCAGGCAGACCCCCAATGAAAACGTGATGGATTCACCCGATTCATAATGAGGTTGCGATGACCCTGGCGCTGGTCGTTTTCCTACCATTTTTGGGCGCACTGCTGGCTCCGCTGTTTGCTCAGGCGGGCCGGACCGCCATTGCCATTGCGTCGTCGGCGCCGGCCGCGATCGCCCTGTTCGCTCTCTTCCCGTTGTGGGACAACCTGGCGGCCGGCCATGTCCTGGTGCAAACCCACAGTTGGCTGCCGGCACTGGGACTGTCCCTGAGTTTCCGCCTCGACGGCCTGTCGTTGCTGTTTGCCCTGCTGATTCTGATCATCGGCATTCTGGTGATCATTTACGCCCGTTATTACCTCAAGCCCGACGAAAACATTGGTAAATTTTACGGTCTGCTGTTGATCTTCATGGGGGCCATGCTGGGCATTGTCATGTCCAGCAACCTGCTGCTGATGCTGGTTTTCTGGGAATTGACCAGCCTGATTTCGTTTTTGCTGATCAGTTTCTGGAATCACAAGCAGGATGCCCGTCGCGGCGCCCGGATGTCCCTGGCCGTGACCGGCGGCGGCGGTCTTGCGCTGCTCGCCGGGGTCCTGCTGATTGGCCACATTGTCGGCAGCTTCGAGCTTGATACGATTCTGTCCTCCGGCGATGCCATTCGTAACGATGCACTCTATCCGGTCGCACTCACGCTGGTGCTGCTTGGCGCATTCACCAAATCCGCCCAGTTCCCGTTTCACTTCTGGCTGCCACATGCCATGCAGGCTCCGACACCGGTCTCGGCCTATCTGCACTCCGCTACCATGGTCAAGGCGGGGGTCTTTCTGCTCGCGCGCCTGTACCCGGTGCTCGCAGGCACCGACCAATGGTTCTATATGGTCAGCTTCACCGGCATGGTGACATTGCTGCTTGGCGCTTACGTTGCCCTGTTTAAACACGACATGAAGGGCCTGCTGGCATACTCCACGGTCAGCCACCTGGGGTTGATCACCCTGCTGTTCGGGATGAACACGGACCTGGCGGCGATTGCGGCGGTGTTCCATGTCATCAACCACGCCACCTTCAAGGCGTCGTTGTTCATGGCCACCGGCATCATCGATCATGAAACCGGCACCCGGGACATGCGCAAGATCAACGGACTCTGGCAATTCATGCCCCACACCGCCACCCTGGCCATGGTGGCGGCCTCGTCCATGGCCGGCGTGCCCCTGCTGAACGGGTTTCTCAGCAAGGAGATGTTTTTCGCCGAATCGCTGGAGATTACCCTGCCCGGTGTCTGGACTTACCTGCCACCGCTGATTGCGACGCTCGCCGGCATCTTTGCGGTGGCTTACTCAGCGCGCTTTGTTCACGACGTCTTTTTCAACGGCAAACCGGTGGACCTGCCCATCTACCCACCGAATGAGCCGCCCCGGTACATGAAAATCCCGGTGGAGATCCTGGTCTTCGCCTGTGTCATGGTCGGCATTTTCCCGACCTTCTCGATCGGCCCGCTGCTCTATTCGGCCGCGGCCGC
>JAWVWU010000407.1:0-2983 GCA_033723595.1 Marinobacter sp.
GCGCTGGCGGCGAACGTCAGCGCCACAGCGGCGCCCAGAGTCTTTAACCATTTGCTGTTCATAACGTCTCCTTGGTTTTCGTTTTTTTGAAACCTCGGGGTAGATATTCAGGAGGTTTCTCACCCTTGCATGCAGCGGTAAGCTGCTCGTTTACCGTTAAGACTATGGTCGCGATCGGCCCCGAAAATCAAATCCGGGCCCTTGGCGCAAGGTCGTATTGACCCGAATCGGGGGTGTTTCAGGCGGGTTGGGACGAGCAGTAGCGGTTGGCCCGTAGGCGACAGCGGCCGGGATGCGCGCCCCCTGACCGGTGCTCCGGCCAAAGGGCGTTCATCTTGATTCAAGCTTATGATTAAAAGGCGATTTTGTCGCGATCGCCCAGGTTCAGGTTGGTCCAGATATTAAAGCTGGGCTCGGCCTGGTTCAGGGTGTAGAAGTGCAGGCCGGGCGCGCCGGCCTCTAGCAGTTTGCGGCACATGTCGGTCAGCATCTCTTCGCCGAACTGGCGGATGCTCTCGCTGTCATCGCCGTAGGCTTCCAGCTGTTTGCGGATCCAGCGGGGAATTTCCGCGCCGCACATTTCGGAAAAGCGCACCAGGTTGGCGTAGTTGACGATCGGCATAATGCCCGGCACTACCGGGATGGTCACGTTCATCTTTTCGAGCCGGTCGATAAAGTAGAAGTAACTGTCGATGTTGAAGAAGTACTGGGTGATCGCGCTGTTGGCACCGGCCTCGACCTTGCGGGCGAAATTCTTCAGATCCTCCTCGGCGTTACGAGCCTGGGGGTGAAATTCCGGGTAGGCCGCGACCTCGATATTGAACTCGTCGCCCGAGTGCTCGCGGATGAAGCTCACGAGGTCGTTGGCGTAGCGCAGTTCACCGGCCGCTCCCATGCCCGAGGGCAGGTCGCCGCGCAGCGCGACAATGCGGTTTATGCCGTTGTCGCGGTACAGGTCGAGCAGTTCGGCAAGGCTGTCCTTGCTGGAACCGACGCAGGACAGGTGCGGTGCGGTCGAAATACCCTGCTGGTGAAGGCTAAGGACCGTATCAATGGTCCGGTCACGGGTGGATCCGCCCGCCCCGTAGGTGACCGAAAAGAAATCCGGATGCACCTCGGCGAGACGGTCCCGCACGACCTGCAGCTTGTCCTTGCCCTTGTCCGTTTTGGGGGGAAAGAACTCGAAGCTGAAGCGACGCTTGAACTGTGTTTGCGATTGCATGGGTGTGCTCTATAAAAATACGTGTGATTGCCGTCGGTTCCGGCCACCGGGGCCACCGCCTGGGCGATGCGCCACCGGGCCGGTTGCGGCGATGATCAGTACTTGTAGGACTCGGGCTTGTAGGGGCCTTCCACCGCGACGCCGATGTACTTGGCCTGCTCCGGTGTCAGCGTGGTCATCACGCCACCAAAGCCTTCCACCATGGCCCGTGCGACTTCCTCGTCGAGCTGCTTGGGCAGCACCTGGACGTAAACGCCCTTGGCGCGCGCGTCGTCGGGCAGGTCCGCAAACTTGCGCTCGAACAGGTACATCTGGGCCAGCACCTGGTTGGCGAACGAGCCGTCCATGATGCGCGAGGGATGACCGGTCGCATTACCCAGGTTCACCAGGCGACCCTCGGACAGCAGGATCAGGTGATCGTTGGTTGCCTTGTCACGATAGACGACGTGAACCTGCGGCTTGACCTCGTCCCACTCCCAGTTCTTGCGCATGAAGGCGGTGTCGATTTCGTTGTCGAAGTGGCCGATGTTGCAGACCACGGCGCCGGATTTGATCGCCTTCAGCATGTTGGCATCGCAGACATTCATGTTGCCGGTGGTCGTAACCAGCAGGTCGGTATTCTGCAGCAGGTCGCGGTTGATGCCGGCCTCGGTACCCGTGTTGACGCCGTTGATGAACGGCGACACCACTTCAAAACCGTCCATGCAGGCCTGCATGGCGCAGATCGGATCGGCCTCGGTGACCTTGACGATCATGCCTTCCTGGCGCAGGGAAGCGGCTGAGCCCTTGCCCACGTCGCCGTAACCGATCACCAGCGCTTTCTTGCCGGCCAGCAGGTGGTCGGTGGCGCGCTTGATGGCGTCGTTCAGGCTGTGACGACAGCCATACTTGTTGTCGTTCTTGGACTTGGTGACGGCATCGTTGACGTTGATGGCCGGCACTTTCAGCGTGCCTTCACGCAGCATTTCCTGCAGACGATGGACACCGGTGGTGGTCTCCTCGGTGACCCCGTGGCACTTGCTCAGGATCTCCGGGTATTTCTCATGGAGCAGGGCGGTCAGGTCGCCGCCGTCGTCCAGAATCATGTTGGGCTCCCAGCCGGCCACGTCGGCACCGACGGTCCGCTCAAGACACCAGTCGTATTCCTCGTCGGTCTCGCCCTTCCAGGCGAACACCGGAATGCCCTGGGCAGCGATCGCGGCGGCGGCATGGTCCTGGGTGGAGAAGATGTTGCAGGATGACCAGCGCACCTGGGCCCCCAGCTCGACCAGTGTTTCGATCAACACGGCGGTCTGGATGGTCATGTGAATGCAGCCCATGATGTTGGCGCCCTTCAGCGGCTGCTCGCTCTTGTAGCGCTCCCGCAGGGCCATCAGAGCGGGCATTTCCCCCTCGGCGATGGTAATTTCCTTGCGACCGTAGCCGGCTTCGGAAATATCGCGGACTTTGTAGTCGTTGAAGCTTTTCAGTTGCTCTGCTGGCGTGCTCATGGTGCTCTCCTGTATTTGAATAGACTCTTTTGCCACGGAATCCACGGAGCGATAAACCGGCCTGAACACGTTGTTCGTGGCGGTCATTTAAATCGGTTTATTCCATGTCCTTCCGTGTATTCCGTGGCCAATAAAGCGTTTTAGATCCCCGCAGCGTCTTTCAGGGCGGCTGCCCGGTCAGTTTTCTCCCAGGGGAAGGCGGTAAAGGTCTTGCCTCCGACGGTCATTTCGTAGGGCTCGCGGCCAAAGTGGCCATAGGCTGCGGTCGCAC
>JAWVWU010000408.1:0-2982 GCA_033723595.1 Marinobacter sp.
CCGCGGCTGGCGAGGATGCTGGTCACCAGTGCGGAACTGGGCAGCCTGTCTGAAACCCTGGTGATTATTGCTGGTCTGAGCGTGCAGGACCCTCGCGACCGGCCCCAGGACAAACAGCAGGCCGCCGATCAGGCCCATGCCCCGTTCAATGACAAGGAGTCGGATTTTGTCACGCTGCTGAACATCTGGGGCTTTTTCGAGGAGCAGCGGCAGTCGCTGTCACAGAACCAGCTCAAACGGGTCTGCCAGAAACAGTTCCTGTCCTGGATGCGGATGCGGGAGTGGCGGGATGTCCACCGTCAGCTCACGCTGATCTGCCGCGAGCAGAAGCTGACATTCAACCGGGAACCGGCCAGTTACGCCGGTCTGCACAAGGCGGTTCTGGCGGGCCTGCTGGGACAGGTGGCAACCAAGCTGGAAAAACGGGAATACCTGGCAACCCGGAACCGGAAGCTCTCCATATTTCCGGGCTCGAAGGTCGCCAAAACGGCACCCAAATGGATCGTTGCCGCGGAAATCGTTGAAACCAGCCGTGTCTTTGCGCGGACGGTCGCCAAGATCGAGCCTGAGTGGATCGAGCCACTGGCTGGACACGTGGTCAAACACCATTATTTTGAGCCGCACTGGGAACAGAAACGCGCGCAGGTGATGGGCTATGAAACCGTCACGCTTTACGGGCTGGATATCATCCCCCGGCGTCGCATCGCCTATAACAAGGTGGATCCGGCCGAGTGTCGTGCGCTCTTCATCCGCCGCGCCCTGGTGGAGGGAGACTTCCATACACGGGCGCCGTTCATCGAGGTCAACCGCAGCCTGCTGGAGTCGGTGGAAGATCTCGAGCGCAAAATCCGCCGGCGCGATCTGCTGGTTGATGAGGAGGAACTGGTCCGCTTTTACGATGCGCGATTGCCGGAGGACATCATCAGCGGGCGCCATTTCGAACGCTGGTGGAAATCCCTGAGTCCGGATCAGCTCAGTGCACTCGAGTTGACCGAGGCGGACGTGCTTCAGCGACCGCTGGCTGAAGATGCGGATCAGCTTTTCCCGGACCGGCTGGACTGGGAGGGCGTCAGCTACCCGCTGAGCTATCAGTTCGAGCCCACCGGCGAGGATGACGGGGTCACGGTGCAGGTACCGCTGATGGCGCTCAAGCAACTACCGGCCAATCGCCTGGAGTGGCTGGTTCCGGGATTGATGCGTGAGAAGTGTATTGCGCTGATCAAGGGCCTGCCCAAGTCAATCCGCCGTCATTTTGTGCCGGTACCGGATTTTGTGGATACCGCCCTCGACAACATGACGGCCACCAACGAGCCGCTGACGGAAAAACTCTCGGAGCAGCTCCGACGCATGACCGGGGTTCATATTGACCCGCAGGCCTGGCAGGCTGAGGCTCTGCCGAACCACCTGCGGATGAATCTGCGCGTGGTGGATGACCAGGGCAAAGCGGTGGCCGAAGGTCGCGATGTGCGTTCGCTGCAGGGACAGCTGGACGATCATGCCCAGGCAGCCCTGACCCAGGCCCAACAGGCCATGACGCCTGATCGGGCGCCGCTGGAGGCGATCGACTGGCAATTCGGAGATTTGCCAGAGACCGTGCAGACCGAAAAGGGCGGTATGTCGGTCACGGTTTATCCCGCCCTCGAAGACCTTGGTGAAACGGTGCGTGAAACCCGCTTTCTCGATCCGCTCAGCGCGGTTGACGCAACCCGACGGGCGGTGGCGCGGCTGATTATCCACCGACTGGGCAATACCCTCGACGATATCGAGCGACGCCTGCCTCGCTTCAAGGCGTCAGCGCTCCTGTTTGCCACGGTCGGAAAGGCGCAACTGCTGCTGGATGACCTGCTGCTGGCCACCGTTATCGACCATTTCCTGGCGCAGTCTCTGCCGCGGTCGGCGGCGGCGTTCGAGCGCTGCGTAGAGGCCGGGCGAGGGGACTTTATCCCGGCACTCGAAGCGGCCGACGAGCGTCTTCACGAAGCGCTGCAGGGTCACCATGGGGTGCGCAAGCAACTGAAAGGGAAAATCAGCCTGTCCCTGGCAGCAAGCATGGCAGACCTGAAGTTTCAGATGGAGCAGTTGGTTTACCCCGGTTTTCTGGTCCGCACCCCGGCCGAGTGGCTGGCGCATTTCCCACGCTATTTTGCCGCGGCGGATATCCGGCTGGAAAAAATGCCCCGCGAACTGGGCCGGGAGCGCGAGTTTCTGCACACGATTGAACCGCTCTGGAGTCGATATGCCAAAAAGCAGGAAGAGCAGGACCGTCAGGGTATCCGGGATCCGGAGCTGGTGCTGTATCGCTGGATGCTGGAGGAATACCGCGTGTCATTCTTCGCCCAGCAGCTGGGCACGGCACTGACCGTGTCGGTCAAGCGACTGGACCGTCAGTGGGAGCGGGTGCGTCACTGAGCAGTCTTCGCCGGTCTGGCGGTTTGCGCGGACCAACAATCGACCGCCGCGGCGGCCTGAGCGCCATAATGAAGCATTCATTTCGTCCTGTGGTAGACTCTGGGGCCTAACAGAATTGTGTTTCAACAACATGTCGTGGGGTTATGCGTGATTAAAGCCGTCATCAGCGGAACCGGACTGTACACACCGCCAGCAACGATTGATAACGATGAACTTGTCGAGGCGTACAACGCCTATGTTGAGCTCTACAACCAGCGCAATGCCGATGCCATTGAGCAGGGCACGCTGGCGCCCTTGCAGCCTTCGTCAGCGGAGTTCATCGAGAAAGCATCGGGCATAAAGCGCCGACACGTTATTGACCGGGAGGGCATCCTGGATCCCGAGCGCATGTGCCCCCGGATTCCGGATCGTAGTAATGACGAACCGTCCGTGCAGTGCGATATGGCGGTTGTGGCCTGCCGCGAAGCCCTGGCGCAGGCCGGCAGGACCACGGACGATGTGGATGCGGTGATCGTCGCCTGCTCCAATCTCCAGCGGGCGTATCCGGCAATTGCCATCGAAGTTCAGCAGGCA
>JAWVWU010000409.1:0-2960 GCA_033723595.1 Marinobacter sp.
ACCGCCGCAAGCGCATCCAGCCAGACATAACCCAGCATGGCGCCGGCGGTTGAAATCACCACGATCACCGAGGAAAACGCGTCGGTCCTGCTGTGCCAGGCATTGGCGATAATCAGGTCGGACCGGATCTCCAGGCCCACGCGGCGGGTGTAACGATAAATCCACTCCTTGCCCAGGACCGACGCGATGGCCGCCGCCAGCACCGGCCACTCGGGCAGCGGTATGTCGCCACTCTCGGTCAGCAGGCGGTGTACATTGTCCCACGCCAGCGCGGCACCCACCGCGATCAGCAGGCTGCCCAGAATCATCGTGCCGAGTGTTTCGAAACGCTGGTGGCCGTAGGGATGCTCCTGGTCAGGAGCCTGACGTGACACCCGCATCACGCCGAGCACCAGAAAATCCGAGGCCACGTCGCTGAAGGAGTGAATGCCGTCGACGATCAGCGCCTGCGAGTGGAAAATGGCGCCGGCCACGCATTTGACCAGCCCCAGCACGGCATCGAGCACCATTCCGATGACGGTCACCCGGGTTGCGGCTCTGAGTTCCTGCTCATGCTGGCTCTGGCTGGCCGTGGTTGCTTCGGAAAGATCGCTGGCAGTCATAAACGGTTCCGGTCGGTGAGGCCATCAAAAAACGGCAAATGAGGGCCATCAGTCTGTGATTTTTATGCACATGTGCTGAGTGACGTGTCTAGGTAGAATTTACCATGCTCTGCCGCATTCTATCCAAATCAACTTTGTAAGTATCTGATATTTATTGACTAATAAGTTGATCAAAAATTAACCAATCTGTAGGCTGGCTTGCTCCCCAAGGGATTGCAAAATGTAACGCGGCATTTTCAACAGGGTTATCCACAGAATCCGTGGAAAAGGTCACAACACCTTAACGGGACAGTCATTTAGCGGTCATCATTGTGAGGTAGGCGAACCTGTGGACAAGTTTCGTTATAATGCCCGCGGTCCGACAAACCGCCAGCGTGATGCCCGGATACGGGTCGCCTGAGTGACTGTCTTCGATACTCTGCACACCGGTAACAAACGCCTATCATAGCAAGGAGTCACCTAATGTACGGCCTGATTCGAGAACTTCTTTTCCGGTTGCCCCCCGAACAGGCGCACGAGGTGGCGTTGACCTGCATGGATCTGGCGCAGCGTCTCGGCCTGCTGAAGCTGATGGCGCCGCGGGTCGCGACGGCACCGACCAAAGTGATGGGGCTGGATTTCCCCAACCCGGTTGGCCTGGCCGCGGGCCTGGATAAAAATGCGGATCACATTGACGCACTCGGGGCGCTGGGGTTCGGTTTCATCGAGGTGGGTACGGTGACGCCCCTGGCCCAACCCGGCAACCCTCAGCCCCGTATGTTTCGCCTGACCGAGCACCAGGCCCTGATTAATCGCATGGGGTTTAACAACAAAGGCCTTGAGCACGTGCTCGCGCAGATTGATCGCCGTCGTTTCAAGGGCGTTCTTGGCATCAATGTGGGCAAGAACGCGGTCACTCCGGTCGAGCAGGCCGAGTCGGACTACCGCAAGGGGATTGCGGCGGTCTACAGTCGGGCCGACTACATCGCCGTCAACGTATCGTCACCCAATACGCCCGGGTTACGGGATCTCCAGTTTGGCGACTCCCTTTTGCGCCTGCTGGATGCGATCAAGGACGAACAGACCCGACAGGCCGGTGAGCAGGGCCGGTATGTGCCGATTGCGGTCAAGATTGCTCCGGATCTTGACGACGCGGGCATCCGGTTTGTGGCGGATGCGCTCAAGCAGGCCGGCCTCGACGGTGTGATTGCCACCAATACCACCATTGCACGCGACGCGGTGGCTGGACATCCTCACGCTGGCGAAGCCGGCGGGCTGAGTGGGCGACCGGCCCGTGCGCCGTCCGTACGTGTGATTCAGGGACTGTCCGCCGAGCTCGGCAAAGCGTTGCCCATTATTGGCGTGGGGGGCATTACCGACGGCGACAGTGCAGCGGAAAAAATCCGGGCGGGCGCGAGCCTGGTTCAGATTTATACAGGTTTCATTTACCGCGGTCCGGCGCTGATTCGGGAAGCCGTGCAGGCCATCATTGATGAGCCGGCCTGGCAGCATCCGCGTTGAGCTGATCGAATCACGATCATCAATGAGGCGAGTATAAAAACGTAGATGGGCCCGCCAAGCGGGCCCGTGCGGGGAATGAACCCCGTGGCGTATCGTCTTTTCTGGTCCAGGTCTGGTTGACCCGTCTGATTGTTCCGACTGTCTTCGGAATGCGGACTGCAGAGTAGAGAGTGACTTCCTTTACCGGGTCACCGGAGTCGGGCCGTATTACGCAACCGCCGCTTGGGCGATGGCTACGTAATCACGGACCCGTGGTGACCTACGCCGTGACGTTTGCGAGTTTGTGAATACCAGAAACGCCGGTCATGCCTTCCCAGTGATCGGTGCGGCCTTCACGCCACCCATTAAGCCATTCCTGTCTGACTTCTACCTGATCGAGTGGGCAGCTGTCTTTTGATTTCCCGGACACGCCGGCCAGATAACCCCGCTTGAATGCACGAGCGATCATATCTCTCTTCTGTCTTTTCATGCCGTTCCTCACATCATGGATTGAACAGAACAAGCGTGTGCACACGTGCCAGAGCCAGTCGACCTGAGCCGCCCTTTCCCGGGGGCACACCAGTCGTTATCAGCCATGACAGATCAGGATCCTGTAAGGCAGGCTCGCTGGCCTGCCCGAAATGACGCGTCAAATACAAGGTAAGTCTAAAACTCGGCTCCTGTACACTATTTATTTCATATAGAAGACAGGATGCTTATGTTTGTGTGAAATATGCTGACGTCGGTTACCATAGTAGCCCTGTCATACCGGTTGTTTCGTGAATCCCCCGCGCACCAGGAGTCGAGCTTGTCCCAACGTAACTTTTTTGTAACCTGCCCCAAAGGCGTGGAATATCTGCTGGCTGACGAACTCCGCGA
>JAWVWU010000410.1:0-2956 GCA_033723595.1 Marinobacter sp.
ACAGGACAAGCAGGTATGGAAACCTTAGCAAGACAAATCATGGCCGTTGGTCGACGCGTCGGCCCCGTCATCCGAAGTGCAGGCCCCGTTGTACTGGCGCTCGGACTGGGGCTGATGCTGGCCGCTGTCTGGTGGCTTGGCCCCCGATGGCAGATCGCGGGTGATTATCCCCTGGCGAGCTGGCAGGCCCGCTCAATGATCACGTTGGGCGTCGTTCTGCTGCTGGTTCTGGTGTGGGGTTGGGTCCTCTCCCGAAAGCTGCGCAAAGTCCACCTGGCGAGGGCGGATGAAAAACGCCAGGAAGAGGACCCGGTGCTGGTTTACGAGCGTCGCCAGCAACGTTTGCTGGACCGCAGCCTGGCGGCGTTGAAGGCAAATCTGCCCGGGCGCCAAGGGGTCTACAAACTGCCCTGGTACCTGGTGATGGGTCTGGAAGGCGCGGGCAAGACCAGTCTTATGCAGCGCTCCGGTCAGACCTACACGCTCACCAACGTCACCCGCCAGGCTCGTACCGAGAAGAATCCGCTGGGCTTCGAATGGTGGGTTGGTGACCACGGGCTGCTGATTGATCCGGATGGTGAATTGCTCAGCCAGGGAGCGACTGGCGGGAATGGACAGGTGCTGTCTAACCGGCTCTGGCAGCACTTTATCCAATGGCTCGAAAAGAACCGGTCTCGTCGACCGCTGAACGGCGTGGTCCTGGCCATCGATATCGCCCGATTGAGCACCAGTACCGACGAGCAGCGACGGCAGCAGGCGATATTGCTACGCACCCGCTTGCGGGAATTGATGGAGCAGCTCGGTAGCCGGCTCCCTGTCTACATCCAGTTTACCAAACTGGATCTGCTGCATGGCTTTGGCGCGTTTTTCAGCAATCTGTCGAAAGCCGAACGCCAGCAGCCGTTTGGCTTTACGTTCACACTCGATGGCCAACACGATCCGGACGACTGGCTGAATCAGTTTGATAGCGCCTATGGCGAGCTGGTCGCCCGACTCAACGACCGGGTGCCCGGGCGCCTGGCGGCGACCCGAGACAGCGAAGAGCGCGCTGCCCTTTACTCGTTCACCCGCCAGTTGGCCGGGTTGCGAACAACCCTGCTGGCGTACCTGACAGAACTGCTTGCAGCGGATGCGTTTTCCACGCCGGCGCTGGTTCGAGGCACCTATTTCACGTCTGTTTACCAGGAGGGCGTTCCGGAGGATGCGTTCGTCGCCGCGGCAGCGGCTTCCTATGGCCTTGCCGGTCCAACACAGCCCGCGCAGCGGGGCGGACCGTCCCTGAGTTACTTCACGGAGCAGTTGTTTGCGGACATCATCTATCCGGAAGCCGGACTGGCCGGCGACAATGTCCGGGTCGTTCACCGCCGCCGGCGACGGGTCATGACGGCTGCAGTCCTTGCCATTGTCGCGGGCCTCGGAATGACCGCAGGCTGGCAACATTATTTCATCAAGAACGCGGACGCGGCCCGGCAGGTTCGCAGCGAGGCGGAACACTTTATCCGGAACTGGCACCCCGTCGGCAGCGAGCCTGATCGTACCGGTCGCAATCTGCTGGAACCGCTGGACCAGCTGCGGGACGCGACACTCGCCTTTGGCGACTACCGGAACCGGTGGCCTCTGGTGGCCGACATGGGGCTGTACCAGGGCGGACGGGTCGGTCCGGAAGTGGATCAGTCCTACCTCAATATGCTGGCTTACCAGTTTATTCCGGCGCTGATGCTGGGTGTGATGGATCAAATGAGCCAGGCGCCGGATGACGGTCCTGAACGCCTCAAACATCTACGAGTGCTGCGTATGCTGTATGACCGCAGTGGGCGTCGGGATGCCATAGTTGAGGACTACCTGGCCAATTTCTGGCAGCAACGGTTTCCGGGCGAGCGCCAGGTGCAGGAACGACTTCAGGGGCACCTGGTCTACGCCATGGCACACACGGATCTGGCCGCCATGCGTGCGGCAGGTGACAAGACCGCGCGCATGACCCTGGTACCGTTTACCAGCAGCGTACAATGGGCGCAACAGGAGCTGGGTCGCATACCAACCTCCGACCGCGTCTACCAGGATCTGGAAACCCGGGCGCAGCAGGACCTCAGTGCGCCGCTGGATCTGGCCCGGGCCGCCGGCCCGGCGTTCGAAACGGTGTTCACCACGGTTGAGCGTCAAAACGGTGCCCAGACATCGCAGCAGCCGTCGGCCATGCCGGATCTGGCCATTCCCGGCATGCTGACCCGGGATGGCCTGCAGAACTACTTCCTCAGGAAGTCTGACTCCGTCACCGAGCTCGCGCTCATTGATGCCTGGGTCCTTGGCCGCCGGAACAATATCGATTTTAGTCAAGCGGATGAGTCTTCACTCAAGGTCAAACTGCAGGACCGCTACGCCGAAGACTACGTGCGTACCTGGCGCAATGCGCTGAGCCAGCTGGATGTCCGTGACTTTCGGGACCTCAACCAGGGTGTGCGGATACTCGATAACTTGACGGGTGGTCACGAGCCGCTCACGCGATTACTGACCACGGTGCGTGACAATACGCAACTGGTGCCGCGAATTGCCGATCAGTCCGGGGCGGCCCGGGAAGCGCTGGAGCAGTCGCCCGACTACCGTATGGAACAGGACATCCAGCGCCAGTTTTCCGGCCTCAATGCGTTGCTGGCCAAAACCGGTGACGAGCCCACACCGCTGGCACAGATTCTCACGGTGGTTCAGAGTCTGCACAATTACCTGCGCACGATCCAGGAATCGCCCGATCAGGGCAAAGCCGCCCTGGCCGCCGCCCGCGACCGTCTGTCCTTACAGGGCGCCGATCCTATCTTCACGTTGCAGAGGCTGGCCCGTAACCAGCCCGAGCCCGTTAACCGGATGCTGGCGAAACTGGCCAGTGAAAGCTGGCGGGTGGTTTTGAATGAGGCCGTGGCCGAGCTGGAGCGGCAGTGGTACCACGACGTCTATCAGCCTTTCC
>JAWVWU010000411.1:0-2955 GCA_033723595.1 Marinobacter sp.
GCTTTCGGTTCCAGGAATTCGGGCGACTGACCACCCACGTCCAGAATACGGTCGCTGTTGTAAAGCCAGTGCAGCCCCAGGGCGGCGGCATCGGCGACCCAGCCGCCGGCCAGTGCGGCGATCATTCGGGATGGTGTGCGGGCGGCTGGGTGCTGGTTCATGCTGCTCTCCTGTTTGGTCGGATCAAAAGGCGCGCGGGTCATGTCAGGGCGTGAGGGTGTTGGATGAGTGCCGCCAGTCTGCGCACAGACTGGCGGCAGTGTAAACAGCCCGGCTTGAATCCGGCTCTCGTAACTCCTAGGCTGGGAAAGCCCACTGGCCGGTTTGCGAGCGGGCCGGAATCCTTGATGCTTGTACAGGAGGCGCTATGAAGTTTCCTTCGAGTACTGGATTTGCACTGCTCGGTGCAGCATTGATCGCGATCAGTTACGGGCTCGCGCGTTTCGCCTTCGGTCTGTTTGTGCCCCCCATCCGTGCTGAGCTGGAACTCACGCCCTATGTGATCGGCATCATCGGTGCGCTACCCCTTCTCAGTTTTGTGCTGGCCTCACTGGTTGCGCCGGCCGCGGCGGTGCGCCTGGGGGCCCGTAATACCGCGCTGCTGTCCGGCACATTCGGAGTCGCGGGACTGGTGTTGATCAGTCAGGCGACCGGCGCGGTCTCACTGGGCGTGGGTGTGTTCGCCTGCGGTCTCTGTACTGGCTTGATGATGCCGGCGCTTACCGCGGCCATGCAGGTGTTGGTCAACCGTTCGGTGCATGGCCGCGTGAGTTCGGTGATGAACGCGGGAACCAGCATCGGCGTGATCGTGGCGGTGCCCACGATTCTCTATCTGGCCGGCGCCTGGCGTTTCGCCTACGCCTCGTTTGCGATCCTGGCGGCGGTGGGGCTGGTCGCGACCTGGTTTTTCATTCCCTCGGTATCGCGGGTGACACCGGCGAACGCAGCGCCGCCTGCGCCAATCAGCGCGTTGCAGTGGTGGCGGCTATTGCGGCTGTCGCTGTTTGCCTTCGCCATGGGGTTTATTTCGTCCGCGTACTGGATCTTTGCGCCCGACCTGGTGGTTACCGTGGGCGCCTTGCCACCGGACGCCACCGGATGGCTGTGGCTGGCGGTCGGTATTGCGGGCCTCGGCGGCGCGGTGGTGGCCGACCTGGCCGATCGCAATAACCCGGCGATTACCCAGGCGCTGATGCTGATGATGCTGGCGGCCAGCCTGTCGCTGCTTGCCGCCAGCCCCGGTCGGATTGCGCTTGCCTCATTTTCGGCACTGGTTTTCGGGCTGGCTTATATGAGTTTGACGGGGCTGTACCTGATGACCGGTATCCGACTGTTGCCAGGCCGGCTGTCGATGGGACCGGTGTTGCCGTTTATCGCTGTATCACTGGGTCAGGCGGCGGGTTCTCCGTTGGTCGGCTGGCTGGTCGATCACATCAGCTATGCCGGGGCATTTTCCCTGTTTTCCGCGATCGGCATTGTGGTGGCGCTCCTCTCGCCGCTTTACCCGCGCTATATTGAACAGGGCGCCGACGAGACCGCTGAGGAGGAAACCGGTCTGCAGGCGGCCTATGACTATCAACTTCAGGACGAGGATGGGGAGCCCCTGAGGCCCGCCGAGGAAGCGGTTGAAAACGTGTAGCCGGTGAGCACTGCCCATCCAGCCCGCGGAAGAAGGACTTTCACCATGATTGAGATGATCCCCGGCCTTCCCGATAACGTGCTCGGCTTCGAGGCCAAAGGCAGGATTTCTGACGAGGATTACACCGCCACACTGATACCCGCGGTGGAAAAAGAATTCGCCCGTCGTGGCCGGGTTCGGCTGCTGTACCACATCGGCGAGCAGTGTGAGGGTGTCGAGGCCGCCGCCGTGTGGGATGACACCCGGCTGGGCCTGAAGCACTTCGGCAGTTGGGAAAAAGTGGCGCTGGTGACGGACGTTGACTGGATTCGTGCCGCGGTAAAAATCGTTGGCATGGCGATGCCGGGGGACGTCCGGATTTTCAGTAACCGGAACCTGGATGATGCCGTCCGCTGGATCAGCGAGTAACGGCAGCGCTCCTATCCGTCGGGATGATTGCCGGTGGCGAGGGTGGAGTAGCAGCGGACCCGGTTACGACCGTCGGTCTTGGCCTGGTACAGAGCTTTATCGGCCAGCACCAGCAGGTCGTCCAGCTCGTCCGAACTGTCCGGCTGGAAACTTGCCACACCCACGCTGACGGTCAGTGTGATGTCGCCCCGTTCCAGCGGCAGAGGGCTTGCTTCAATGCTTGCCCGAAGGCGCTCGGCCACCTCGGCGGCGCCTGCCTCCGGCGTGTTTTCCAGTATGACCGCGAATTCCTCGCCGCCGACACGGGCCAGCGTGTCGATTTCCCGCAGTGCCTTGTCGGCCAATTGGCCGATGTGCACCAGCGCTTTATCGCCAACACCGTGGCCGTAGTCGTCGTTGACGCGCTTGAAATGGTCGGCGTCAAACATGATGGCGGCCAGTGGTTTGCCCGATCGAGCCGCTCGTTTGATGGCCGTCCTGCCCAGGTCAAAAAAATGGCGGCGGTTGTTCAGGCCGGTGAGAGAATCGGTGCGAACTGTCTCTTCCAGCTGGCGGTTGGCCTGCTCGAGCGCTCGGGTGCGCTCGGTCACGCGCTGCTCAAGGTGGATGTTGAGCTCGTTCATTTCGCGGGTTTTGTTTGCGAGACTTGTGATCAGATCGCGCAGGGCGGAGGAGAGTATTCTCACCTCCTCGTACTCATCTCGCTGGCGGATCAGGGTGCCTGGTCTCTCGGGATCGAGCCGACCCGCCTCCCGGGCCATCTGCAACAGCGGGCGGGTGGTCCAGCGTGCCGCTGCCAGCGCAAAGAGGATCATGGCCAGGGTCACCAGCACGCTTACGATGATCAATGACCGTTCGAGGTCCCGGGCGGGCATGAAGGCATCGCTGGTCGGTTTTCGCACCAGCAC
>JAWVWU010000412.1:0-2951 GCA_033723595.1 Marinobacter sp.
CAGTGCGCATGCAGGAAATTGCGAGTCGGCAAACCGGACAGGAAGGCCAGCGCTTATGATGCTGCCGTGGATTATCCTGATCCCGTTTATCGGGGGCCTGCTGTGCTGGCAAGCGGACCGCTGGGGCGACAAGGCGCCCCGGTGGATTGCCCTGATCACCATGTCCCTGGTCCTGCTGATCACGCTGGTGCTGTGGCTGGATGGTGACTACCATCTGCCGACATTGACCGTCGACTCCGGCGCGGTGCGCTGGGCCATTGAATGGCGCCGGGCCTGGATACCACGCTTTGGCATCGACCTGCACCTCGCCCTGGACGGGCTGTCACTGGTGCTGATCGCGCTGACCGGCTTTCTCGGCACCCTGGCCGTGGTTTGCTCCTGGAAGGAGATCTCGCACCGGGTCGGCTTTTTTCACCTGAATCTTCTTTGGATACTGGGTGGCGTGATCGGGGTTTTCCTGGCGATCGACCTGTTCCTCTTCTTTGTGTTCTGGGAAATGATGCTGGTGCCGATGTACTTCCTGATCGCGCTCTGGGGGCACAGTGGTTCGGAAGGCAGAACCCGCATACGCGCGGCCATCAAGTTTTTTATCTACACCCAGGCCAGCGGACTGCTGATGCTGGTGTCGATTCTGGGGCTGGTGTTTGCGCACCATGCCGCTACCGGCATCTACTCGTTCAGTTACGGAGACCTGCTCAACACCTCGCTGTCGCCGGAGCTGGCGTTCTGGCTGATGATGGGATTCTTTATTGCCTTTGCCGTCAAACTGCCGGTGGTTCCACTGCATGGCTGGTTGCCGGATGCCCATGCCCAGGCACCCACCGCCGGCAGCGTGGATCTGGCCGGCATTCTGCTTAAAACCGCCGCCTACGGCATGCTGCGGTTTGCGCTGCCGCTTTTCCCCGATGCCTCGGCGTTGTTCGCTCCGGTTGCCATGGCGCTGGGTCTGGTGGGTATTGTTTACGGCGCGCTGCTCGCCTGTGGTCAGCAGGACATCAAGCGGCTAATCGCCTATACCAGCATCTCTCACATGGGGGTGGTGCTGATCGGCGTCTACTCCGGTTCCGCCCTGGCGTTGCAGGGCGTGGTGCTGTTGATGGTTGCTCACGCCTTCTCAGCGGCCGGTCTGTTCATCATCAGTGGCCAGGTGTATGAGCGGCTGCACACCCGGGACATGAACAAGATGGGCGGTCTCTGGGGCCGACTCGGCAGTTTGCCCGGATTCTCCCTGTTCTTTGTGGCAGCGTCCCTCGGGATGCCCGGTACCGCGAATTTCGCGGGCGAATTCATGATTCTGTTCGGCACCTTCCCGGTGGCTCCGATCACCGTGATGATTGCCAGCACCGGTATGGTGCTGGCCGCTATCTACTCCCTGTTACTCATGCAGCGGGTGTATTACGGTCCTGCCAAGGGCGAGGTACGCATGGGTGGCCTGGACAGCAGGGAGTTTGTGATGATGATGGTGGTGCTGGTACTGGTCCTGCTGTTCGGTCTGTATCCCCAGCCGTTGCTCGACATCACCGGCGCGACCATGGATGAGATTCAAAAACTGTTCAGTGCTGCTCTGCTGCACGGTCCAGCGACATTGTTGACGGGGGTGGCTCAATGACGTTGACCACCACCCACCTGATGGCGCTGACGCCGGTCATTCTGCTGTTTGCCACTGCCGTGACTGTGATGCTGGGGATTGCCTGGCGGCGCCAGCATGCGGTGATTGCCATGGTCTCGGTGCTGGGCCTGAATCTGGCGCTGCTGTCGATGGCACTGGTCTGGCATATGCGGGGAATCGAATCCCCGCTGCTGGTTTTCGACGGGCTGACGGTGTTTGCGTCGATATTGATTCTGGTCGCAACCCTGGCCTGTGCGACGCTGGCTCATGCCTTCCTGGAGGGGTATCCGGGACCGCGCGAAGAGTTCTACCTGTTGATGCTGTGCGCCGCGGCGGGCGGCATCGTTCTGGTCGCCAGTCGTCACCTTGCGAGCCTGTTTTTTGGCCTGGAGCTTCTGTCCATGCCGCTATACGGCATGCTGGCGTACACCTTCCGGGATCGCCTGTCGCTGGAAGCCGGAATCAAATACCTGCTGCTGTCGGCGGGCGCGACAGCGTTTCTGCTGTTCGGCATGGCGCTGCTGTATGCCGAAAGCGGTCGCCTGGATCTGGCGGGCCTGGCGATGGCCCTGGGCAACGATTCGGGCACCTGGGCGCTCGCCGGTGCCGGCCTGATTATTGTCGGGCTTGGCTTCAAACTCTCGCTGGCGCCGTTTCATTTGTGGACACCGGATGTGTATGAAGGGGCCCCGGGGCCGTCAGTGACGTTCCTGGCGTCGGCCAGCAAGGTCGCGGTGTTTGTGGTCCTCTGGCGCCTGGTGATGGTCGCGCCGGTCTTCGATGCCACGCTATTGCATGATGTACTGGCGGGACTGGCCATCATTACCATGCTGGTGGGTAACCTGCTGGCTCTGGTCCAGACCAATCTCAAACGTCTGCTGGGCTATTCCTCCATTGCCCATTTTGGCTATCTGCTGGTGGCGCTGGTCATCAACGATGGCCTGTCATCTGAAACCGCAGGCGTCTATCTGGTGACGTATCTCATCACCACGCTGGGCGCGTTCGGGGTGGTTACCCTGTTGTCGAGCCCCTACAGCGGCCAGGACGCTGCGGCACTGCACCATTACCGGGGGCTGTTCTGGCGGCGGCCGTATCTGGCAGCGGTGCTGACGGTGTGTATGCTGTCGCTGGCTGGTATTCCGTTCACCGCCGGCTTCATCGGCAAGTTCTACATCATCGCCCTGGGCGTGGAGGCCAGCCGCTGGTGGCTGGTCGGATCGATTATTCTGGGCAGTGCCATCGGCCTGTACTACTACCTGCGGGTGATGGTTACGCTCTATCTTGTCGAGCCCGGCATGCGTCGTCGCGATGCCACCAACGACTGGGGGCTGCGAGCGGGTGG
>JAWVWU010000413.1:0-2942 GCA_033723595.1 Marinobacter sp.
ATGAAGGTGACGATCGAGGATGCGTTCGCCGCAGATCAGATCTTTACCACACTGATGGGCGACGACGTGGAACCGCGTCGGAACTTTATCCAGACCAATGCCTTGCAGGTCACCAACCTGGATATCTAGAAAATCGTTCCGTAAATGAGTCCGTAAACCGGCTTGTCATTCCTACGACAAGCCGGTTTTTTTATATAAATCAGGGAATTAAATGGCTTTCGACCAGGTCGAGAATGGTCTTTGCGTAGGCCTCAATGCCCACTTGCTGGTCCCGGTATTTCCGTCGCTTCAGGTACCAGTCCTGCAGCAACGCCTTGATCAGCGAGGACAGCAGTCGCGGATTGTCGGAGGCATAGTCGCCGGTGTGGATACCCGCCTCGAGAATGTCGCAGAAAATGTCTTCGATTTCCCGCTCCATGGCAATGGCACGCTGCTTCTCGTCCTCCGGCAGACTTTTTGCCTCCATGTAGGAAAAATAGAACCAGGCTCGCATCAGTTCGCTCAGAAACAGATGGGCCTTGATGGCCTCGTACAGTTTGACGCGCGGTGCGCTGACTGCGCCGGTGTAATGCAGGAGGGTCCGGCGGGTGAGAATGAAGCCGTGGTTCTGGATCAGATGAATCAGGTCGTCCTTGTTGCGGATGTACGCGTAAAGGCCGCCCATACTGAGTTCCGAGTCGGCGCACAAATCCCGCAGGGTCATGGCGTGAAAACCTTTGGTGTTCGCCAGCCGGAGCGTTGAGTCTATGATACGCGCCAGCGAACGTATGGCCGTCGCCTCCTTTTTGATCCGGATCATATCCGTATTCTGCCGGTAGAGTTCCCGGCAGATGTCTTCCTTGGACAGCTGAAGATCGGCGGTGAACGATTGGTAGTCGCTGATCATGAATCGATGCCGTAAAGGCGGTGCTTGCGCGGGTGACCTGAACCCTCGGGGAACATGGTATCAGCCCCAGGTCCAGAAATCGGTGCCTTCCCTGAGCAGTGTCCGGGAAAATACCATTTTGTGGACTTCCGAGGCACCATCAACCAGCCGGGCCTGGCGCGCATAACGGTACATCCACTCAAGCAGTGTGTCCTTGCTGTAGCCCCGCGCTCCGCATAGTTGGATAGCCGTATCCACGGCTTTGTGCAGGGTGTCAGCTACAGCGACTTTCGCCATCGAGACTTCCTTGCGCGCAAAACTACCCTGGTCCAGTTTCCAGGCGGCGTTCATGGTCAGCAGGCGCCCGATCTGGATATCCATGGCGGCCTCCCCCAACAGCCATTGGACCCCTTCCCGTTCCGCCAGCGTCTGGCCGAATGCCTGGCGAGTATCCACGTACTCGCTGGCA
Organism: Marinobacter sp.; assembly: GCA_033723595.1. Classification (GTDB taxonomy): domain Bacteria; phylum Pseudomonadota; class Gammaproteobacteria; order Pseudomonadales; family Oleiphilaceae; genus Marinobacter. The sequence goes on from JAWVWU010000413.1 coordinate 1,335, forward strand.
ATCTCCATGGCCCGGCGGGCCAGACCAAGCCATCGCATGCAATGGGTCAGCCGCGCCGTGCCCAAGCGTATCTGGGTGACTTTCAGGCCGTCACCCACCTCCATCAGCCGGTTCTCATCAGGAATTTCCAGGCCGTCAAACCGCAGCTCGCAATGGCCGCCGTGTTCTTCCGGGCCCATGATCGGGATGCGCCGGATGATCTCCCAACCCGGGTCGTCGCGATGGAACATGAACGCGGTCAATCCCTTGCGGCTGTCGTTAGAAGTTCGGGCAATCAGGATAAAGTGACTGGCGACGCCTGCGCCGGTGATGTAGTGCTTGTGCCCGTGAATGATCCAGCGATCGCCGTCGCGGGTGGCCGTCGTCTGCATCATGCCCGGATCAGAGCCGGCGCCGGGCGCGGGCTCGGTCATGGCAAACGACGAGCGCACCTCGCCGTTCATGATGGGCTTAAGCCAGCGCTCCTTCTGGGCGTCCGTGCCGATCTTGCCCAGCACGATCATGTTGCCGTCGTCCGGCGCACACGAGTTGAACACCACAGGGCCGAAAATCGAGCGGTTCATTTCTTCATAGCACGCTGCCATGCCGACCACGTCGAGACCCTGGCCGCCCAGTGCGACAGGCATCTGGAGACACCACAGACCTTCAGCACGGGCCTTCTGGCGGACGTGATCGAGTACCTTGAGGTCAATGTTCTCATGCTCGTCATAGGCAGAAGGATCCTGCTCCAGGGGAAACAGCTCCCGTTCAACGAACGCACGGATGCGTTGGCGAAAATCCTCACTGCGGGAATCCAGGCTAAAGTCCATAACAGGCTCCTGAGACGCGGATGAGCCGGGCACCGCCCGGTCAGCTAATGTTTTAAATTAAATCGAGCGCTCGCCATATGCAAGCGCGGCAGTGAAGACGATTCGGGTGTCGTCACCGGACAATCGGGCCGTGCACTTGCCGGTAATGCGGGCCTGCGTGTTACTTGGACGATTCCTGCTCGGAGGCGTTGTCGTCATGCCCGGCCAGTGCCGGCGACAGCACTTCTTCCAGGCTAAATCCGGTGAGGCGTCGAATGGTCCGCCACAGATAGTAGAAGATGGCCATCATCATGATCATCGAGGGAATGGCGATCATCGGGTAGCTGACCAGCGTCATGCGCCCAAGCTCTTCGTTGAACGCGGTGGTGCCTGACGGGCTGGTAACAATCCACTTGGCAATGATGTAATTCATGACGGCGGAGAAGAAGAAGGTGCCGCTGAAGTAATAGCTGGCCCGCTGCAACCGCGACTCGAAGAGCCCCTCGTTGCCTTTCGCAAGCAGTGCATCGTGGATCTTGTCGACGTTGAGCACCGCATGGTTGTAGAGCATGGTCCGGACCAGCGGATAGCGGGTGTGGGTTGAAATCATCACCGCGATACCGATCAGGGCCGGAACCGACGCTTCCTTGATGGCCAGCCACTTGGCGTCCAGTTCCATCAGACCAATGCCACCGGTGAGGCCGACACTGATGACCCCGAGCACCGCGATGAAATTGTATTTGCGGTATTTGATCAGCTCGAACAGACCCCAGCCCAGCGGAAACGCCAGTCCGATAATCAGCGCCCAGGTACTGCCCAG